>CANRHJ010000135.1 GCA_947630355.1 Candidatus Gastranaerophilales bacterium
TAAAAGATATTACCGATGAATCGGGATATATTGATGCAATAGGTAAAAAAGCGGCTGCAGAAGCAATAAATAAAGCAAAGGTAGAAGTAGCACAACAAGAAAAATTAGGTGCAGTAGGTGAAGCTGAAGCTAACAGAGAAAAGGAAGTACAAGTTGCGGAACAAACAGCCCAAACGGAGATAGGAAGAACAAACGCTGAGAAAGAACAACGTATTAAAACAGCCATGCTTGAAGCTGAAGCAGTAGAAGGAGAGAATAAAGCGAAAGCCGAAATTGCCGATTATAATGCAACACTTGCCGTTAAACAAGCTGAAGCATTAAAACTCGGAGAAGTTGCTAAAGCAAATGCACAACGTGATGTCTTAATGGCTCAAAAAGAACAGGAAGAAGCAAAGTTAAAGAAAGAAGAATTGGCAAGACAAGAAGTGGAAAAATTAAAAATACAGGTTGAAGCTGATGCTGAAGCTGAAAGACAAAGAAGGATTGCACTTGGTGAAGCTGATGCCATAAAAGCCAAGTATTTTGCTGAAGCTGAAGGTGTCAAGGCCGTATTGGAGGCTAAAGCAAAAGGTTATGAAGAGCTTGTAAAAATAAGCAATAATAAACCTGAAATAGCTACAAGCTTCTTAATGATTGAAAAAATTGAAAGTATTGTTGCGCAGCAGGTTGAAGCAATCAAAAACATTAAATTTGATAAAATCACCGTATGGGACGGCGGTACAGGTTCTGATAAAGGTTCTACAACAGCTAACTTTATGCGTGATTTAATTAAAGCCTTACCTGCTATGCATGATTTGGCAAATCAGGCAGGAATTGAACTCCCGCAAATATTGGGTAAAGTAGGTACGGAAAAACAAGCACAAAAACAAGAAAATCAAGCTGAAAATAAAACATCCGAAAAATAATATAACTTTATTTAAATACTTGCATATTCAATTGAAATGTTTTAAACATAACGAAATTCGGACATATAATGTCCGAATTTCGTTATAAAATAAAGAGTTTAAATACCGATAACTTTAAGTCCTTCAAATTCACCCAATATTTTACATTCAAAATCATTAGAGCCGAAAGTAAGCATATTTGCGAGTACGGCACCTAAAATTGCTTCTAATTGAGCAACGGGAAGCATATTCACGGGCAATTCACGCATATTATATTTAATTCTGAGTGTATCCTGAAGCGCTTTGCAGTCAACTGGGGTTCTGTCTCTATATGCATAGCAATTGCCCATAACTTTTTTCATATTATCAGTATCAAATCTAAAAATATCAATATTTTTTACACTCAAATCCCTGAAAAATTCACACCCTCTTGAAGAAAATCTGTTTGTCCAATCTTCCCGATTTATCATTTTTTTATCAAAGTTTACCAAATCGTATGTTCTCGAGTTATATTTCCATTTTTGGCTTAACATAACCTCATTTTCGGGAATGGAAATCATAATGACGGAATTTTGTATTCCGGCGAAATTTTCAAGGAAATATTTAACATCATTCATTGAAAAAAGTTTATCAAGTGTAATTACATGCATATCTTTATCAAGGACAGCCGCTGCGGATTCAATAGTGCTTAAAGCGCCTAAAGATATGCCTATAAACGAAATTTTTAAATTTTTAGCTTTAATAATATCCATAAATCAATTCTTTTATTTTATGCTACTATTATAAAGGAATTATATCGGAGAGTAAATTATGTTTACCGTAGATAAAGAAGAAATTATAAAAGGGCTTAATAATTTATCAAATCCGTCAGTTCTGGTGATAGGCGATATGGCTATAGATGAGATGGTATACGGAACAACGGATCGTATGAGCCGGGAAGCTCCCGTTCTCATTTTACGACATTATGATACAAAAATAATATTAGGTGCCGCTTCTAATGCCGCACATAACCTATCTGCCCTAAACGGCGGAAAAGTCAGTGTTATCGGATTATATGGTGATGATTATTATGCGCCGATTTTGTTAAATGCTTTTAAAGAAGCCGGAATTAATACCGAATATATGGTTCAGGCACCCGAACGTGCCACAACGGTTAAGTCAAGAATATCAGGTTCCTGTTCTCAATCTGTTACACAACAGATAGTTAGAATTGACCGTGAAACAATTTCTCCCTTATCCGTTGATACGGAAAATAAGGTTTTAGAACAAATTGAAAAAGCTATTCCCAAACATGATGCAGTTATTTTATCCGATTATAACATAGGGATTCTTACGGATAAAATTATAGCTAAATCAATAGAATTATGTAAAAAATACAATAAAATTATAGTGGTTGACTCACAAAAAAATCTGAACAGGTTTGAAGGAGTAACATCAATGACTCCGAACCAGCCTGATACGGAAAAATTTGTCGGTTTCTTTATTAAAGATAAAGAAACACTCGAAAAAGCAGGCAAAGAAATGCTTGCAAAAACGAACGCAGACTCTGTATTAATTACACTCGGCGGGGACGGAATGGCTTTATTTGAGAAAAACGGCGAATATGAAAAAATTCCTGTTTTCAATAAAACTGATGTATTTGATGTTACCGGCGCAGGAGATACTGTAGTCGCCACATATACTTTAGCTTTAGCTGCAGGATTTTCAAAGAAAAACGCCGCAATTCTCGGCAACCTTGCCGCAAGCATTGTCATAAGATATTTTGGATGTGCCACTACCACAATAGAAACTCTCAAATCAGTTTTGGATAAGATGGATATGAAATCTTTTTGTATTAAAGTTTAGGAGATATTATGAATATATTTAAAAAATTAAAATTGACAGACTACATTATAATATTATTGATAATCATTCTTATATCTGTAGGAGCGGCTATTGTTTTTAAGAAAAAGAATTTTTCAAATCTGCCCATAGAAAAAGAAACGACCATTCAATTTGAAGTATTTTTCAGAGGCGTAACAATCACGGATTCCGTCGCACCTTTTAAAAAAGGAGATGATGCCTTTATTACAATAAGAAATGTTCCTTATACAAAGCTTAAAATCGTGGCTTTAAACGGCATGCCCAGAACGATATTACTGCCCGCAAATAATGAACAAGGTTTCCTGATAACAGAAGATATATCCGCACCTAATCTTTATGACTTTCTTATAAGACTCGAAGATAAAGCAAAGAAAACTCCTGACGGCTATGTTGCAGGAGGTAATAAAATCAAAATGGGTATTCCCGTTGTTATCGAAGGCGAAAAGTATAAATATTCAGGCACTATTTCAGGAATATATGAGGTTGAAGAAACTCAAAATAACCAATGAAAATATCTGACTCAAAAATTTTTGATTTTATAAATATATGTTTAGGTGTAATACAAAACAAAACGGATAAAATAAGGCAGAACAGTGTTATTTTATCCTGCTTGGATTATTTTATTTTAGCAGCAATTGTTTTAACATATATAATTTCGACTGTTGCAAATACGGAAGCTCTTGGAACTATTGCTTTTATTGTTCCTCTTTTAGTTTTCTTTAAAGTATTAATTACACAAGGGGAAAAAATTGAACTTACGAAGTCCGATTTTTACCTCATTATCTATCTTTTAATATGTTTAATTACTAATTTTACCTCGTCGATGATACCTCAAAGTCTTTACGGATTTATGAAAACCCTGTTATATTTCGGGTTTTACTTCGCTTTATACCAATTTTTGAAGGATAAAAAGCAATATATTGGAATTATTTTATTTACAATAGCTTTAATAGCGGGAACAGAAAGCATTATAGGACTTATTCAAAACACAATCGGTGTCGAGAATATATCCACCTGGCAGGATACAAGTTATGTAAATCCGGAAGATGTTTTATCAAGAGTATACGGAACTTTAAAACCATATAATCCCAATTTATTCGGCGGATATCTGATAGCTGCATTCCCCGCAATATTTGCCGCAGCAGGAATATACGCCATAAGAAAAAGGATAGTAACTTCCGTAATATTTTCCGTACTGGCTTTTATAACGATGTATGCAATCTTCTTAACCGGCTGCAGAGGTGCTTATCTGGCTCTGTTTGCAATCATTTTAGGAGCTTTGATTTATAATTCTGATAAAATCAAAAGATATATACCGCTTATAATCGGTGCAGGCATTGTTTTTATTACATTAAATCACGGAATATTAAAGCGATTAATGTCAATTTTTATAATGAGAGGTGATTCATCAACATCTTTCCGATTTAACGTATACCATTCGGCTTGGCAAATGTTTTCGGATAATCCCATATTCGGAATAGGTGTCGGAAATAAAGTGTTTAGGGAAATATACGGACTTTATATGCTATCGGGATTTGATGCTTTAAGCTGTTATTGTGTATTTCTTGAAATTGCCGTTGAAAGCGGTATCTTTGCTCTGATTGCTTATCTCGCTTTTCTGGCATCATTAATTTTTGATTCCGTAAAAAAACTTACGGCTAAAAATATTGAAGATAAATCTAAAACAGAAAAGATAATAATTTTTTCGGCGCTAATTGCCATTATAGCCGTTATGGTTCACGGACTATTTGATACTGTTTATTTTAGGCCTCAAATTCAATTCTTATTCTGGACTATGGCTGCTGTTTTAAATGTTTATTTAAGAGAAGAAAAAACGGTAAAACTATGAAAATACACGAATATCAAGCAAAAAAAATATTTAAGGAATACGGAATAAAAGTTCCCTATTCAAAATTATGCGAAAATAAATCGGATATAGAAAAAACAATTCAAGAAATTAATATGCCTTGCGTTATTAAAGCGCAAGTGCACTCCGGTGCAAGGGGCAAAGCAGGAGGAGTAAAACTTGCAAAGGATTATACTTGCGCGGTTAACACCGCTAATGAAATCTTAGGCATGAATATTACATCAACTCAGGCAGGTACAAAAAAAGTTAATAAGATACTTATAGAACAAGCTGTTAACATTAATAAAGAACTATATTTGAGCCTAACTTTTGACCGCAGCAAAGAAGCATTGGCTTTTATATTCTCTGTTCAAGGCGGAACGGATATTGAAGAAACAGCCGCATCTTCTCCCGAAAAAATCTGCACTTGCATCATTGATGATAATTTCAGTTATGAAAAGATTGTTTCTAATCAGGGATT
>CANRHJ010000136.1 GCA_947630355.1 Candidatus Gastranaerophilales bacterium
CATCCCTTCCCGAAGTTCTTTCATTCTTGTTGCTACAATCGTTGGTTTTTCTTTCATTGAATCCTCGTTTTCTAAAAATTGTATTGATTATATCATAAAAATAGAAACAAGTCAAGGGAAACCGACATATTTTTATAAATCGTTGCCAATGTTTGATAACCAAACCTCGCTTGAGAACTTGACACTATTAATGTTTTAGGATATAATATATACTAGTTTATTCAAGGCGCAAAAATAGGATAAAATGAAATACTTAATTTTCGGTGCATCGGGCACATTGGGGCAATCACTTATATCACTTTTAAGAAATCAAGGACAAGAGGTTTGTGGCATATTGCATAAATCCAATTATCCCAATCTGCTTCATGCAAAATACATCTATAACTGCGATGTCTCAAACTTTGACTCCATTAATCGTGCTTTGGACGAAATAAAGCTGACCTTTGGCATCCCAGATCATATCGTTAGTTGTGTGGGAGTTAGCGCATATCACGATTTCATCAATGACAATATAGAAGATTGGTATAACACCTATAATATCAACTTTTGTGGCTCAGTTAACATTGTACATGGGGTTTCAAAAATGTTAGTTGACAGTGGGAAAAAAGGATCGATTACATTAGTTGGTTCGGGATATAGTGAAAGACACATTCCATTCCTTTCGTCATATTGCGTCAGCAAGAGTTCAATAGTTGCCCTAGTCAAAGTCCTATCTACAGAATTAGCCCTGAAGGGCATTAGAATTAACGTGGTTACGCCGGGGCTTTTCCCTTCACGGATGACAAAAGAATTCGTTGAAAATAAAAAATATATTACTCAACTTCTCAAACACATTCCAGATGGTACATTAGGTAATGCCGACGAAATAGCTAATTTTATTATTTTTTTAACGTCAGATAGTTGCAGGCATATAAATGGTGCAAACTTGGTCATTGATGGAGGTATGCTAAATGTCATTGAAGGCGGGATTGAAAGATAGAACCTTTTATGCGATAATCAATTTTGCCTCTGAAAGTGTAAAGAATAACGAGGAGGCGATTCGAGATGCGCTTTTTAGGTTTTCGAGAAAGTATGGCATTCAGGTAACTTCTTGCTTTGAAACAGATTCCACAACCCATAATTGGGATGAAATAGATAGGCAATTTAATATAGCAAAACACGGTAGCGATCTATTGGTATTTGGCGGAGATGGGACGCAAACATATATTCTTAACAAAATAATCCAAGAAGAAGTTGACATTAACATTATCGGTATTTCGGTTGGAACAATGAATATAAATGCTTTTTCTATTACTTTATCGGAGTTGGATTATGTTCTTGATTTCCCCCAAATAATTGAACTTGATGCTATATGCTGTCATGTCAATGAAAAAAAATATTTTTGTTTTATCGACTCCGTGGTTACAACAACTTGTGTATCGCGCATTAACGGGAAAATATCACAAGCATCAGCCGAAGGCATCTTAAACGGTCATAAATACAGATCTGTTCCAGAATTAGTCGGTAATAAGGATACAACCATAGTGATAAAAAATGGTATGGATGCCATATCTTTACCATCTTTTAACAAAATTTATACTATTTCTTGCGCTTTCTTAAACGATGGATTAAAGGCGCGGGTCTTGGCTGGAGGTGCAGATCCAAGTACATGTGCTGGTTTTCAATGGGGGATAATTGTTTCTGATTTCCCATTGGTATGGGCTGATGTAACACAAGAGGAATTGCAATTACGTGCGCCAATAAAGTCGCTGTTTTTCCCCTTATTGTCCACAAATAGCGTAGGCATTCAGCACTTATCTAAAAAAGCCCATTTGGTTATAGACGGAAATGTAATCAGTAAAATAAATTCATTAAACATCACTTACGCTAAAAATGTATGCAAGATTATTAGAGCTGGAGGTAACAAATGAGAACGGAACAAAATACTCGTATTTTTGCGTTTATAACCAACAAGTGTAGAAATGCATGTCGCTATTGTTTTGTCTATGATGGCACTCCCATAGAAAATGATATGACGTTAGAGCAATTCAATGAACTTTGTAAAATCGGGATTGGCACATATAAATATATCACTTTTATAGGCGGCGAACCACTTCTGCACCCTAATCTATATGAGTTAATGCGGGTTGCACTAAGTTATGGATATAAAATATCCATTTCGACATCGGGTATAATAAATTATGATGAGAACAATGAAAGGATTTTCAGTTTGCCACTTGATGATGTCACACTGAGTTTGGATTCAGCCACCGAGAGTGTAAACGATGCATTAAGAGGGGATGGGGCATTTCAGCGTGTAATCAAAACAGCAAATTACCTTAAACAGAAGAATATCCCTTTTAGGGTAACTGCAACGCTGTGTGAACTAAATAAAAACGGGGTTTTTGCACTTTCAGATTTTGTACGCTCCTTGGGTGCGTTTCAGTTAGATATACATGTGATGTCACAAAAAGGAAGGGCTGAAAGAAGATACGATCTTTCTTTAAGTCCAGTGGATTGGTATAATATACGTAAGCAATTGGATACAACGAAATATCCTTATCCGTTTCAAGTTTCCTATCCATTAATGTGGTATCGTGATTCTGAGTTGGATGACTTTGGCAGTTATTGTGATGCAAGCAATGGTCATAGATTAAGCATAATGTCAAATTGTGAGTGCTATTATTGCACTATAGCTATAGGTTTTGATGAATATAAAATACAACTTAATAAGCAAGCAATAGATTTAGGTGTTAATCTTTATTCCAAAATGGAAAATCTATGCGAAGTTGAAAAACGTATAGAGACACAGGATGAAGGATTTAACTATATATGCCGGTTCGTTAAAAGAAAAACAGCCTTTATATAACGAAATACGATGAGGAAGCACAATGGCAAAATTTACAAAATATTTTGGATGGCTAATGGGGACCGTCGGTACGGTTTTAGGTATCGTAGGTATTGTACAGCTTTTTATGGAGGAAGCACTATGGCTGAAAATAGTCATTGTTGCTTCAATATTTATCGCCATATTTATTGCGGCAATAGTAGTAACCGTAATTTCTTCAAGGCGCAATCGCAATTTAGTTGAAGGATTTGTTGGCGATAAAAGCATAATGATACAAGAAAATAAGAAGTATCTTACTTATATGTACAAAGATCACGAATATAATGATGTTTGTAATATTGGTATGGTTTTTAGTCGTGTTTTTTATATCGCAGCAGCATATAAATCTCGATATGAAATTGGGGTTATGATTTTTATATCAGCTAGTCAGTTGAAACGTGACAAATTGTGTGCAACTTGCTTATTAGATACGGGATGGACTGCGCTTTTACTCGGAAACAAGATTGAACGATTTGAATATGATGGCGTTGCGTATGATTCTCCGGATGACTTTTTTAAACAGAGTATAATTTTTGCACAGAGGATAAATGATAATGCACTAATTTCAAAGGCCTATCGTCATCTGTGCGGATACTACCTGACCATTGGCAATTATACAGATGCCAAGGAGTGTAGGCAAAAATCAGGTGACTATTTAGAAAATATGCCGAATGGAACTGATAAGGATCGGCTTTTATCAAATCTAATTTACACTGATGCGGAAACAGCTTTTTTACAACATCATTATACAGAGGCTGAAGAACTATGTATTAGGGCCGATGGGCTAAAGCAGGGTATTGACGATGATACTCGAGAAATTAGATATTATGCACAACATGGTAAAATCCTATTGATGTTAGACAAAATTCCAGATGCAAAGCAGCTTTTTACTCAAGGGCTTGACAGCTCAAAACGAGTTAAACGATTGGATGAAATAACGAAAAATACTTATGGGTATGCCATCTGCTTGATCCGTGAAGGACAAAAACATGAGGCTGAAAGTCTCGTTAAAAACATGAAAAAAAAGTATGGAGATATCCCACTTTTTATATCTGATGAGTTTTTTAAAATAGAATATGCACGGCTTTTAAAGATTCTTAAAAACAATAATGAATAAAAATGGAGGAGCAAGGATGCACGAAGAGTTAATTGATATTTACGATGAAAGCATGAAAAAAGTTGGGCAAATAATGAAAAAAGAAGCACATAGGCAAGGTCTATGGCACAAATCAATACACTGCTGGCTTTTCCAAAAATCAAAAGTTGACGGTAAGGTATATGTTATTGTGCAAAAAAGAGCCTCGGCGAAATTATTAATGCCCGATTACTTCGATGTTTCAGTGGCGGGGCATTATGAATTAAACGAAGATAAAACCGATGGATTAAGAGAAGTTCAGGAGGAATTTGGGCTTAAAGTCCCATTGGATTCTTGGCACTATTTGGGAATTAAATATGATGTCGGTCTATCTCCCAATGTTATCAATAAAGAGTTTTGCGAGGTTTATTTTGCGGAAATAGAAAACGAATTGTCTGAATTTATACTATGTCCTCAGGAAGTTGATTCTGTAGTTAAAATAGAAATATCGAAAGGGCAAGCGCTCTTTTCCGGCGAGTGTGAATCCATTGAGGCTGAGGGTTTTAGATGGAATTTTGAAAAAAATAGGCTAGAGCCACGGACATTCACTATAAAGGCAGAGCAGTTTATACCTCGTTTAGATTCATATTATGCGAAAATTTTTGCAATCGCGGATTTGTATTTCAAAGGGTATAAATATCTCTATATATGATTATTAAAAGGCACCACAACAAAGCGTGGTGCCTTTCCCTTGAAAAATGAACTACTCAACTATCAAATACTTTTCTATGTCTTTCGTCCCAATCTCTAACATGTCAATGAATTGCGCCGTCGCCGAATTACTTGAAAATAACATTGACAAAGTAACAAAAGTGTCCCAACGCATTTTTGTTTTTCCGCTTTCGATCACGATAAAAGATTGACGACCTATACCAATATACTCTGCTAAGCTACTTTGAGATACGTTTAGCAATGCTCTTAAGGCAGGCAGATTATCAACCATTTGTTTTATCAATGCTTCTTTTTTAGTTGAATACTGCATACATCCTTCCGATAAGCCAAATGGACATAATGCTCATTCGGGGGTGTG
>CANRHJ010000137.1 GCA_947630355.1 Candidatus Gastranaerophilales bacterium
TTTCAGCGCTGCCTCAAAATGAAAAATTCGCTTTGGAAAATTCCTCAAAGTATGCAATTAATGACGAAAATGAAAATATTCCGTTGTATAAATCGGAAATTCAAAAAAATGCATTTTGGATAAGACCATATACCTCTTTTGAAAATGTCCCGTTGAAAAACGGACCAAAAGTCAGCACGGTTAATTATGGGACTATCATAGGAGCAGACAGCAGTCTGTATACATTTAAAAATGGCTGGAAATACGCATTTAGCGGATATGCGGGATATAACGGCTCCAACCAAGCTTTTAGAGGTATTCATACATATCAAAACGGAGGGCTGTTAGGAGCTGCAGCAACATTTTATAAAAATAAATTTTATTCCGCTTTAACAGGCACAGTCGGCGCAAATGTTGGTGAAACTGATACTATGTACGGCAGTGAGAACTATTCTATGTTAATGACCGGTATTGCCTCAAAATCAGGTTATAATTTTGAATTTAATAAAGGCAGATTTATTTTGCAGCCTGCATTCCTAATGTCATATACATTTTTAAATACATTTGATTACAGAAATGCAGCAGGCTTGAATATTAGTTCAAGTCCTTTGCATGTTATACAGCTGCATCCTGACGTTAAATTTATTTTCAATACCGAAGGCGGCTGGCAGCCTTACCTTGCAGCGGGTGCTGTATATAATATAATGGATAATACAAATTTCAGAGCTAATGATGTTCAATTAACTTCACTGAGTATAAAACCCTATGCGGAATATGGTGCCGGTATTCAAAAAAATTATAAAGATAACTTCACGGGTTATGCTCAAGCTATGGTCAGAAACGGCGGAAGAAACGGTGTAGCTTTAACCTTCGGATTTAGAAGCGCCTTAGGTAAAGATAATTTATAATTTAACTGTTTGTAATCTCATTATAAAGATGATATAATTTCCCTGTTATGGAATTTAGTTGCATTAGCGTAAAAGTTACCGCGTTATAAAAAATCTATATAACTTGTTAATATTGATTTTGTATTGTTTCTTTTAATTCCTAAAGATAAAAATTAAGGTTACGTTAATAATGTACAATTTATTCGAGAAAAATCATCAATATTTAAATTGCCCTCATATAAGAGAAACTCTTCATTTTTTTTATAACGGAATTAGGTCGTGTTGTGCAAATGCTCCCGGTATTAATTTCTACCCTGAATATAACGGAGAAAAAGTTGATTGGGATTATGTTTATAATAAAAGAAAAAGTTTAATTGAAAAAATTAATAATTCTATAGATAATTTTATTCCGGATGAATGTCAAAATTGTTTTGAGATAAAAAATCATCTTTCCGATAAAAAAATAGAAAATTTTGATAATAAAATATATAAAGTAATCATTCAAAATAACATAACTTGTAATGCCAAATGTACTTATTGTTCTTTTAAAGAGATTATGGGAAAAGGTTATAGGTATGATGTATTACCTGTTATAAAAGATTTAATATCTCAAAATATACTAAGTAAAGATGCAATAGCATATATTTCGGGAGGTGAAATGACTATTTCTCCCGAGTTTGAAGAATTATTATACTTCCTTTTAGAATATTTAAAGTCCAATGTCGAAATTCTAACAAATTCAATTAAATATTCCGAAGCTATTAAGCAAGCTTTTATGGTAGACAGATGTAAAATGCTTGTTTCACTTGATTCAGGTACGGCGCAGACTTATAAGGCAATAAAACAGGTTGATTGCTTTAATAATGTTGTTAATAACCTTCGTGAATACATAAAAGCATCTGACAATGCAAGGTACAATATAACGTTAAAGTATATTTTAGTTGACGGAATAAATGATAATAAAGACGAAATCTCGGCATTTATTAATTTAAGTAAAAATATTGGTATAAAAAAAGTCAGAGTTGATGTAGATTTTATCAAATATACATTAAATGACATTAAAAAAATTCCTAAAAATTATAATTCTTTAATCAGATATTTTAATGAATATGCACATCATTCGGGACTTGAAGTTATTTCTGATGTTCAAATAGAAGAAATATTAAAAAGAAATTAATGTAAAGTCTGATGCAGCTTAATGCTTCAGGCCTATGTAGCATTAAAACGGGGAATTTATTCACAATGATATAAATAATTAATAATGAGGATTTGTTAAATTGAATTGTATGATTCAATTTTTTATTTTGAAGTCAAAATTTGGTTCGGACAAAGTATATATTTTTTATGATATTATCTAAGATATGAAAAAGATTTATTATAATCTCATAATTTCAATTATTCTTTTTATTGCTGTATTAATTAGGATATTGGTATATAAAAACAGTACATATTTCTTATCTGTAGATGAATGTCATAGTTTAAGCAATATAGATACGCTGTCATTTAATAATATATTTGTATGTTTTACTCCCGGTGCAAATTTTTTGCCCGGATACAAGGCAATTTTGAAAATCATCTACAGTTTTTTGGGGCTTAATTTCCCTTGTTTTAAATTATTTAGTTTAATATGTGGTATATGCTCAGTTTTTGTATTTCACAGAATTATTTTAAAGCTGTATAACAATGTGTGTTTAATTTCTACATCATTAATTCTGTTTGCTTTAAATTATTGTTTAATATTTTATTGTTTTATGATAAAAAATTATGAATTAGATGTATTAATTACATTGATAATTCTAAATACCGCTATAAATATATACTCTAAATATAAAGATGTTAAAATACCTCTAACGGAAATAATATTATATGCAGTAATAACAATAATTTTTATATACTGTTCAATACCGGCAATATTTCTTACCGAGCTTTTCTGGCTGATTTTAATGTTTAACTATATATTAAAAAAGAATATGGACAATGTAAAAAGATTAACGATATTTCAGATAATCTGTATTCCTTTTCTGATAGTTGAATACTATACATATATAATAAAAATGCATACAGATAAAAGTCTGACGGGACAATGGGATAACGGAAATTTCTTTTTCACTCCGTCCTCATTGGATGCAGTTAATTCATTAATTAATTTTTCATATTTCAAATTTTATTGGTTTGATAAAGATATACAAAATTATTTTCCCGATGCAGTAATAATTTTGTACATAATAATTATTATAGCAGGTACTGTAAAATTTATCATACCTGCATTAACAAAAGAGCATGAAATAACCGGTCTGTTTGTAATTGGGCCGGTGTATTGTTTTATTGCATTATCTTTTCTTCATTTATATCCGTTTTGTAATCGCTTAATAACGTTTTTGATACCTATTTTTATAATAATTTTTATAAAAGCATTTGATATGAAGAACTGGGGTAAAATTATAGGTAATATATGCGCGTTGTTATTAGTTACAGTCTATATATATCTTATTTTTTCATATAAACAGTTGTATTTTCTTATAATTGATAATTTACCAACACAAGCCAATAAAAATCTTATAGAGAGAATTAAAACCAGCGATACAAATCAAATATTTTTATCTTTGGAATTTCCCTGTATGAGATGTATAGAAAACGGTAATATTACGTATTATGTATCCGGAATAGAAGATAATAAATTAAGAATTACTGATAAGAACGATGCTGAAGAATATAAAGTTTTTCTTAACGATATAATTAAAAATTATAAAAGGATAATTTTAATATACAGATTGAGCGACAATATATCGATGGAATTAAATCTGCTTAACAATATATTTATACGGGAAGAAAATTATAAAATAACGGAAAAATCAAAAGAAAATTTAGCATGTGTAGACTATATAATCTATGAGAAAGAATAGGTCTGAAATACTAAAACAAAGATTGTTGAGCGTTAATCAATTTAAAGTTAAAGCATTTACAAGCGAAGTCAGTAAGTTTTCTTCCTCTCGGGGTTCTTTGAATATAGCCTTGCTGAAGGAGATAAGGTTCATAAACGTCTTCGATAGTTTTAACATCTTCTCCGAGAGCGGTTGCCAGAGTTTCAAGCCCTACGGGGCCGCCGTTATATTTTTCCGCGATAAGATTTAAAAGAGTTCTGTCCGTATTATCAAGTCCGAATTTATCAATTTGCAGAATATCCAAAGCTTTATTTGCGGTAGTTTCATCAATAAAGCCGTCGGATTTAACAATAGAATAATCTCTAACTCTTTTAACAAGTCTGTTAGCAATTCTTGGTGTTCCTCTTGAACGGACGGCAATAGCCTTTGCGCCATTTTCGTCTACGGGGATATCCAATATGGAAGCAGTTCGTTTAATTACATCTTTAAGTTCGTTAACCGAATAGAATTCAAGTCTGTGAATTAAACCAAATCTGTCTCTCAGAGGTCCTGACAGAGCTCCCGCTTTTGTTGTTGCGCCTATTAGAGTAAATTTGGGGATAGGAATGCGTATGGATTTTAAAGTTTGAGATTTACCCGTAGTCATATCCAAGACGAAGTCTTCCATAGCGGGGTATAAAATTTCTTCGGAAATTTTATTAAGCCTGTGGATTTCGTCAATAAATAATATATCACCTGCTTTTAGCGACATAAGAATGCCTATAATATCTCTCGGACGTTCCAAAGAAGGAGCGGAAGTAATTTTAATTTCGGCATTCATTTCATTTGCAATAACAGCAGCAAGAGTAGTTTTCCCTAATCCCGGCGGACCGTAAAACAAAATATGATCAAGAGGTAACTCTCTTTTTCTTGCTGCTTCTATGGATATTTTTAATGTTGATTTTAAATTGGTTTGACCTATATACTCGTCAAAAGTTTTTGGTCTTATATTAGATTCAAAAGACATATCAAATGAAGTTTCTTCCGAAGTAACATCTTCATTTTTAGCAGTCCTATGTATATTATTATTGTCATCCGATATAATTGTCATACAATGCCTTTCATATACATAATAACATTTGAAAAGAAAAAGGTAAAACGTAATATTTTTTATTTTTGAATATTTAATTTATAATATATTCAAGAAAGCATGAGAGGAAAATAAATTGGATATAAAAGAACTGATAACAAAGTCATCAAAAGAGCAAAGAGAAGCTTTAATAAA
>CANRHJ010000138.1 GCA_947630355.1 Candidatus Gastranaerophilales bacterium
ATAAATAATTCGTGTGAAAGAACGGACAAGCTTGCTTATAAGGCAGGAATATACTATTCAAAAACCTCTGCCGATAAATCGAATACATATATTATTTCAACAATAATTCAAAAATTAATGAACATAACAAATAATCAGGAAGATTTAGCGGAAAGAATGGAATACCTGTCAAAGAATACGTTAAAGGGGTGCAAATTTTTTGAAGAAGAAAACCTCTCGCGTGTAAATATAATGACAACACATAAATCAAAGGGTGATGAGTTTGATTATGTATTTTTATGCGAAATGAATGAAAACAATTATCCTTTGACAAAAGATAATGTAAAAATAAAAGCGGGGAGTCATTTTATTCAGACAATAAGAGCACTGACGGATAAATCAAGGATTAAAACACCGGAAGAATTAAAGCGTGAACAAACGGATGAGACTTTAAGACTTTTATACGTGGCTATAACGAGGGCAAAAAAGGAATTGTATATTACAAGTGCAAAATCTTATAAAAAAATTAAGAAGGTAAAAATTAGTGAATTTTTGAAAAATTTAATGTAAAATTATTTAATAAATAGTGAAAACACAAAAAACAAATGCTATAATAGTAGTAGTTAAAAAATTACAATCAAAAAAATATTATATAAAGGAAGGATAAAATGGCGTTTACACACGGAACTCTGGAAAATGAGATATTGAATGCCGTATGGACAATGGAAGAAAACGGTATTAGCTCAAAGAACATATCAGTCAGTGAGGTATTGTCACAAATAAATAAAAACGGAAATATAAGAGCATATACGACGGTAAAAACAGTAATGGACAGACTGGTGGATAAGAATTTATTAAAACGTCAAAAAAGCGGAAAAAAATTCTGTTATAAGTCTGTAGAGACAAGGGAAAAGATGGCGGAGAGCGCCATAAATAAACTTGCCGGTCAATTTTTTAATAATGATGTACGTTCATTAATGAAAGCATTGGAGAAACAATGCAAGAGCGCGGTGTTATAGAAATAAAGAAACACAGAGAAGAAGCGGCGCGGCTTATATATAAGGTAATAACGGGCCGGATGTCAGTAAAGGATGCATTAAGGTGCTTTCCTGAAGATGGCGGTGATGCTACCGTAGCGGTGAGCTGGCATGCTTTGTGTCATTATGAAGCTGATGAAGATATAAGGTTTCGTGATGAAGTATACAGAAAGGAACAGGATGAGTATATGGAATATCTTGTTCAAACGCTAAGTGCGGGTGCTCCTTTGCCTGAAAATATAATAGACTCGTATAAACCGTATCATCCGGACTCTTTAATATCAGGTAAAAATACCATAAAAAGCATAATAAACAAATTGTCCCGAAGCATTAATTGTTAATCAAAACAGGCGGATATAAAAGGTTACGAAAAGCACAGGCAAATTATCCAAGAGGCTTCATTCTGCATTTTTACCGAGCCGGCGGATTATATTGCGCTGCCTTAAAAATTACCGGAGCAAATTAAAAGCACACTGTTTACAGTATTCCAATAATGATTTAAATTTGATACAATAAAAAAACAAAGGGGAGAAGAATATGCGGAAATTAACCTATATTGGGCACAGTGCGTTTTTTATAGAAAATGACTGGGACGGGATATTAATAGATCCGTTTATTACAGGCAATCCCCAAGCGGATTTTGATTATAAGAAGAAGCGAATAACATATATTTTCTTAACCCATGCGCATTTGGATCATTTGGGAGATGCAATAGCTATATCAAAGCATACCGGAGCGACTATAGTAGCGGTAGTGGAGCTGGCAAATTATTGTATGGAAAAAGGAGCAAAGGCTGTCGGTGTAAATATAGGCGCGCATTTAAAATATAAATGGGGAGAAGTCAGATTTTTAAATGCTATACATTCAAGTTCAAATCAGGACTTGGTATATGGCGGTCAAGCTGCAGGTTTGTTATTTGATATAGAGGGTACTACAATATACCATGCCGGAGATACGGCGTTAATGAGTGATTTTGGGCTAATCGGTGAACTGTACAATCCTTATTATGCTTTATTACCGATAGGCGGGTATTATACAATGGGTATTGAAGAAGCAGCGATAGCGGCGAAGATGCTCTTTGCTCCCGAAATTATACCGATGCATTATAATACATTCCCGAATATTAAAGTTGACGTACGGAAGTTTGTTGATTTAATAGAGGCGCAGGGTCAGAAATGTTTACCGTTAAAGGCAAACGAATATGTGGAGTTATGACGGGAAAAAACCTTTAATAGCATTTATAGTTCCTACGGGAATTGGTGCATCCGTAGGCGGATATGCGGGTGATGCATCTTTATATGCGAAAATGTTTACCGAAGATTTTAATGTAATAGTAAATCCCAACGTTGTTAATGCCGCGTGTTTTTCGGGTATAACAGAAAATATGTTGTATTTGGAAGGCTGGTCGCTTACAAAATTTATAAAAGGCGAACTGAATTTAATTCCTTCTCAAAATAATAAAATAGGAATTATATTTGATAAAGGAATATCACGAGGGATTTTAAACGTGCATTTAAATACGGTTAAAGCAGTTCAAACAATATATGGATGTGATATAGCAGGATATGAAGTAACAGACGAAGAATGCAGTGTTAAATTTTACAAAACATCAAACGGGATATCAACAGGGAGTGTGTTAAACAACAAAACCCTTGTTGAAGCAGGTAAAAAACTGATTAAAAAAGGTGCTCGTGCATTGGCTGTTGTGTGCAAATTTGATGAGCCGCCGCAGGACAATTATCAATACGGAGAAGGGGTAGATATAGTAGGTGGAGTTGAAGCGGTAATATCACATTATCTTTCCCGTGAATTAAATGTGCCGGTAGTACATGCACCGGCGTTTGAGAATATTGAAATAACGCAAGAGGAAGTAGATGCTAAATCTTCGGCAGAATATATTACTCCGACTTTTTTGCCATGCCTGTTGCTCGGATTGAAGAATGCACCTTTATTTGCTTCCGTTGGGGATAATTCTTGCATTAAATCCGATTATTCAACGTTTTGTAATATTGAATGTATAACATCAAAAGATTTAAAAGCTTTGATTATGCCTTATAATTCACTCGGCAGTTCAATTGTTTTAAATTGTATAAATAATGGAATAAAAGTAATAGCGATAAAAGAAAATCAATCAATCCTGAATATAACAAAAGAAATAATAAATAAAAATGCTATAATGGAATTAGAAACATATTCGGAATGCTATAAATACTTAAAGGAAGAATTATATGAAAAATAATAAAAAGGGATTTACATTAAGTGAAGTATTAATATGTATAACAATAGTCGGTGTAATAATGGCGCTGTCGGTTAATACTTTGAAGGTAGTGAAAGCATCATATAGTTCGCTTGCGTATTTTGAATATAACAACATAAAAGAAATGGTAACGGCATTAATGTCGGGAATAAGTTCCATACAGGAAAACGATAACCTGCCGATTACAACGGTTAATTGCAGATTAAAAAACGGAAGAATAGTAACGATATTAAAACCTGATGGTTCGGAAAAATCGGTTTCGGGAGAGATTAATGATTGTTCTGCTGCTTCTTCTTCAAATGCAGAGAGTTCGTTTTGTAAAACAATTGTTGAAATATCAGGAACGTCAGGCAAAACGTACTGTGACAAGCTGTATTCTGCCGGTTATGACAGTGAGCCGTATATAAAAGATTTATCAATAGATAATCCCACATTTGTAACAACCAACGGGAGAAGATATTATATAACGAAGCATGAATTTGATAACAATGTGTCTGATGAATACGGTTTCAGACTTATAGCCGTAGATTTAAACGGAGAATCGGGACCTAATGTATATTCGCATGACAATAAAAGCAATAAACAGCCGCCGGATATAATAACTTTTTTAGTAACGGATAACGGAGAGGTATATCCTTTGGATGTTGCCGCTGATAATATTTTTTACGGTGAAGAAGGTGTAATACAATATATTAACTCGCGAGTTAAGGGCTATTATTTTTCCGATATAGAAAGAGAAGGTACAGTACCGGCGGAATGTACAAGAAAAATAAAAGGTAAATCGGAACAAATATGTAATTATGCCGTTATAAATATACCAAATCCGGTAACGACAGGAAAACGAAAGACCTTATATTCATTCAGAGAAGCTTATTGCACTGCAAATGAAAACAGCACATATAAGCAATATTGCAGAACTATAGCGAAGTATGATAAATGTCCGCCGTCAAACAAAAGCGGCAGTGAAGATGATCAATCATTTGACTTATGTATCATTGAAAATATAAAACCTTCATTCAGATATAACCTGTAATATTACAAATTCGGGTAATTATAGGTCATTATTTTAATCAAAGCTTCTGTATAATCTTTCTTCTTGGCATTGTCAAAATTATCAAGCACATGGCTCATACTCATGGGCCCTAAGTATTCTGAGTATAATAAATATTGAGCTTCTCTGATATTTATTTCCTTATCATTATATGCTTTTAATATATCATCAATAGCTATGTTTTCACCGTTTTCACCGGATTCCTTATGTTTCCCTATGAATGATGTAACATTATTATATTCTTTGTCAGACAAACTTTCTTTATTCCTGATATAACCGTTTTTGTTGAAATGTAAAGGAGCATCTATGGCTGTAATAAGATCTGTTAATGCTGCTTTAGCCTCTTCTCCCTTAAGTGTACCGGAAATATCTTCTGCTAATTGTTCTGCGGGATATATTTCATTTAATTCCTTGAATACCGAAGCATTTTTATTATTATTGGTATCTGAAGTTTTTAATTTATTTTTATATAATTCAGCCCAAATCTTCTTTTCTGTCTTTTCCCAACCACTAGTTCGATTAGTTTGAGATATGAATCCAGAATACTTTTC
>CANRHJ010000139.1 GCA_947630355.1 Candidatus Gastranaerophilales bacterium
CGAAATAAGTCCTTTTTCAATCATCGCTATTTGTTTCGCGAAAGTGCTTTCCGCAAACACATCACCGCGTCTGGGACCTGTATGGGTAAACATTCTTGTTGTCATAACTGTCATTCCGAAAGCTTCCGCATAATATCTTCCGATTAAATCAGTACCGACTTTTGATATTGCATAAGGGCTTGCAGGGTGGAAAGTACATTCTTCATTGATTGTCCCGCCCATTTGTTCAAGCTTTTCCTTCTTGACTCTGCCGAATACTTCAGATGATGCGCATATATGTATTATCGCTTTAGGACAATGATTTTTTAAAGCTTCCAATAATCTTGCAGTGCCTTGTATATTTGTATCAAATGTATCTAAAGGCGCAGTAAAACTTGTTTTAGGATAACTTTGTGCGGCTAAATGCGATACATAATCAGGCATTACTTCTTTTACAACATTCTCTACAGCTATTGCATCATGTAAATCGGCATATACCAAATGAACACGCTTTTTATGATTGATGTCATCTATTAAATGAGAAATGTTATCCAAAGGACTTCTCCAACGGCACATTCCGTATATTTCCCAATCGGTATTTTTTATAATATAATCTGCCAAATGGGAGCCTACCATCCCGGTAATTCCTGTTATCAATATCTTCTTTGCCATCTTATATTTCCTTATCCGTCTTTAATAATTTTCTCTTTAATAATTTTAATTTATACCAAATTATTTTCCTGTAAAAATAAAACTTATTTTCAATTCCGTTCTTTATAAATTCATATATGTCCCGATTAAAAATAAAATAATCTATATAACTCCTAAACAGAAAATCATATATGACTACGGCATTCTTTCCCGAAATATTTCTTGCCCTGATAAAGTTAAATATTTTATCAGTCGTCGGTATTAAGCTGTCTGAAAGTACCCTCCTATACTCGGCAGTTTCTTTCTCTGAATTTAAATAATATTTATAAACCGCATCACTTTCATAGACCATTTTACCGCAAAAAAATATATACTCAACATTAAAAGGATTATCTTCATATCTGTAGTATTCAAGGAATTTTATACCATTCTCCTTAATTATTGATAACTTATAGAGCTTATCAAAAGAAGCTCCGTTTCTTAAAAATTTCATTTTATCCGAAAATTTTTCAAGAACCTTGTTTTTACTTTTTCTGCTGCATTCCTCTAATCCTTTAACACAACAAACTTTTCCCATAGCAACATCACAAGCATTTGAGACTAACGCGGAATATAACTTTTCATAAAAATCGGGTAATATTTCATCATCTGCCTCAACAAATCCCGCATATTTACCGCAGGCATGTTCTAATCCGATATTTCTTGCCCCGCCGGGTCCGCTTTTTTTATCCTGAATTATAATTTTAATTCTATTGTCTTTTATACCTTGTAAAATCTCTAATGTTTTGTCGGAACTTTCATAATATACAACAATTATCTCTATATTCTTGTATGTTTGATTAATTACGGAATTTAAACATCTTAATATAGTTTCTTCGTTTTTATATACCGGTATTATTATACTTATCAGTTCCCCAAGCATATTTTTTACTCATTTATCTTATTCTTTTATTCGGGTTAAAATTATTTAACCATAAACAAAATTATATATACATATTGAATTTATTATTTAAAATTTCGACATATATATTAGCATGAAATATTATTTTTTGCACTCGTTAAATTATGTGTAAAAACAGAGTATATAATTATGTGAAAATTACACATAAAATTATATTATGTTTAAAGTAGAAAAACCTGAAATGATAAATAAAACATTCAGACTGCCGCTTAAGTTAGTACAGGAGCTGCAAACCATAGCGCAAAATAAGAAAGTATCGCTTAATAACCTTGTGCAGCAATGCTGTGAATATGCACTTCAACACTTAGATAAGGATTAATATACTTTACAATATATTGTGTTACGGATATAATTCCAATGGCAGGTTTTTATGAAATTAAGTGCGACAACAGCAAAAAATTCTTTTAAATACGGATGGCTTCTGTCAAGAATATGTCCTTATTTGAAGCCTTATTGGTTTAGAATATTACTCGGATTTCTTATTGCAATCCCTTTGGGACTGCTTGACGGAGTTACGGCTTTCGCCCTTAAACCATATATGGATTACGTTGTCGGAAGTAAAGTTTTTGAATATACTTTCTTAAACTATAAAATTGTAATAACAAGCTTGCAAATGTCAATATTAATACCGATTGGTGTGATTTTATTCGCGGCATTTCAGGGAATTTTAAGATATATAAACGGATATCTTTCTACCTGGACAAGTCAAAGAATTACCAATGACGTTAAATTTGACCTTTTTGACAAATTAATCCACATGCAGCCTCAATTTTTTGACGAGAATTCATCGGGTATCATAATTTCAAGATATATGAATGACCCTCAAACTGCTTCCGCAGGTATTGTTGAACAAATAAAAACAATTACAACAAGTATTTTCGGAGCTTTGGGCCTTATCTGTGTTATGATATACAGCTCTTGGAAACTCGCAATTATAGGTGTTATTGTACTTTGTGTCGCTTTTATACCAGTTGCCATACTCAGGAAAAGAATAAAAGATGCATCCAATAAAAATATGGTCATCGGCGGTAATATCACAACAAATATCAACGAAACATATGCCGGAAATAAAGTAATGACTGCTTATGAACTGCAGGAACATCAAAATAAATACTTTAAAGAACAAACTTGGCAATCATTTAACATAAATATGTCTTTATATAAAAGAACAGGGTGGATGTCACCTATAATGCATATTATAGCTTCAGTAGGAGTGGCTACCGTTCTTGGCGTGGGTACTTATTTGATTAACATGGGTGAAATGACCGCAGGCTCATTTGCATCATTTGTTACTTCATTACTCCTGCTTTATAAACCCATTAAAACTTTAGGCTATACCTTAACTACTATTCAAAATCTGTTCGTGGCTCTGGGAAGAGTTTTTGAACTCTTTGACTTGAAAGCGGAAATTACCGATAAAGAAAATCCTATTAAATTAAACGGGTTTAATGACAAAATTGAATTTAAAAATGTATGTTTTGAATATTATCCAAACACTCCTGTTCTGAAAAACATAAATTTAACGGTACCTAAAAATGAGACTATTGCTATCGTAGGAAATTCAGGAGGCGGTAAAACCACTTTGGTTAACTTAATTCCAAGATTTTACGATATTAAATCAGGATCCATTACTATCGACGGTAATGATATAAGAGATTTATCAATTTCATCATTAAGACATAATATTGCTATGGTCTTTCAGGATAACTTTTTATATTCGGGAACAATTGAAGAAAATATAATGATGGGAAATCCAGATGCTACTCCCGAAGAACTACTAAAAGCAATAGAATATGCTCATCTTACGGAAATGATTGATGAACTTCCGGACAGAGAAAAAACCGTTCTCGGAGAACGAGGACTGACTTTATCGGGAGGTCAAAGACAAAGAGTGGCAATAGCTCGTGCACTCATCAGAAATGCTCCCATTATTATACTTGATGAAGCCACATCCGCTCTTGATAATGAATCTGAAGCTATTGTACAAAAAGCTATTGATAACTTAATGAAAAATAAGACCGTATTTATTATTGCTCACAGATTATCCACTATTAAAAATGCTGACAGAATTGCAGTTATTAATGAAGGTGAATTGGTTGAACTCGGTTCCCATAACGAATTAATTAGTATTCCTAACGGCCATTATAAATTACTTTATGAAATGCAATTTAAAAATCAGGAAATTACAGCCTA
Organism: Candidatus Gastranaerophilales bacterium; assembly: GCA_947630355.1. Classification (GTDB taxonomy): domain Bacteria; phylum Cyanobacteriota; class Vampirovibrionia; order Gastranaerophilales; family Gastranaerophilaceae; genus Avigastranaerophilus. The sequence goes on from CANRHJ010000139.1 coordinate 3,785, forward strand.
AATATTTATACGGGCAGTCTATAAATCAGTTTCGTTTAACTGATATAAATCTATTCCGCCTGCCGCTTTATATAAGCCTATTGTTGAAATAATCAAATTAATTTTATTCGATATTTCATCTTTTTGTGTCAACAAAAATGCTTCTCTTGCAAATAACGTATCAATGTTTGAGGAAGCTCCGATTTTATTCTTATCAGAAGCAAGATTATATATCTTTTGCTGCATATTTACTCTCTTAACGCTTTCTTTATAATTCTTATCCGCAGTTTTATATTCGGACAAGCCTGAATTTAATTCTTTTACTGCCGTTAAGAGTGTCTTTTGATAATCATTCAAAGCTTCTTCATATTGATATTTCTTCAGTTTCAACAATGCAAGCTTTCTTCCGCCAGAAAATATATCTAATGAAGGCAATATTCCTACATTTAGCATCTGCGAAACGGAATTGAATATTGAGTTTAGATGATAAGCATTAAACCCTGCCTGCCCCGCTATTATAAACTTTGGCAGAAATTCCCGTTTTGCCGCCTTAACATCAAAACCTATCTTTCTTATATTTGCCTCTTGGCTCAAAAAATCAGGTCTGTTTTCAATTACCGTCGACGAATACTCTTGCGGTATATCCTTTAAAACCGTAACTTTATCATAATCGTTATATTTAATATCCTCATCACCGGCAAGATATACCTTCAATGTTTCATTAAGAAGATTTTTTATTAATTCATGCCTGTTTTTCTCTTCTTTCAAAGAGGTAAGATACTTTTGTTCATACAAAACATCATTTACGGAGCAAAGACCTGTCTTATACTTTTCTTCGGTCATAGTAAGAATTTGCTCCTGTATGCTGATGAGTTCATCTTGAATTTGAAGTAATTTATCAGCTTTAATCAAGTTAAAATAATCTGAAGCAAAATCGGAGGTCAAAGAGATATAAACAGCTCTTTGTGCTTGTTTTGCAATTTGAGTCTGTTGTTTCGCGCTTTTTGTTTTTAATCTGTTCAGCCCCCAAATATCAAT
>CANRHJ010000140.1 GCA_947630355.1 Candidatus Gastranaerophilales bacterium
TTTCTACCCATTTCGAGAATATATGCTTTTTTGGCTGATTCATCAATCACATCAATAAAAATCTTATCCATTGAACTGTATTTGGGCTTCCCGTTACTCTTTATTCTTATTGAATAATTATTTCCCTCTGGCGTTGATTTTAATAATTCACTTTTCATTTTACCTATATGCTGCAAATAGTTTTCAATCATACCGGCATGAGAAGTATCTCTCATAGTCATCATATTCTTTTTAAAATCTGCTTTGTTTATGTTTACTTTACCTGCAAAGCTTACACTGTTTATTTTTAACATTCTGTATCCCTTTATTTAGATTTTAATTAAAACAGAATAATAACAAGCTCGAATATAAAACAGTCTATAGCGGATTTTTCTTTATTAAACCATTCTTTCTCGGATACGTTATTTCTGTTTCAGCTTCTTTACGTATAATTATAAGATTTCGGACATTATCATATAATAAAGGAAGTTTATATTCAAGAGTATCAACGACAACAGAATTTAATTTTTTAAGTGCATCAGATGCCGAGTTGATTTCTTCATCTGATTTTATTGACTTATAAGCAACAAAATAACCGCCCGGTTTTATGTACGGGATTGTATATTCAAGAATTATTCTCAATTCAGCCATAGCTCTTGATACACCCACATCATAATAACTGCGGTATTTTTGTTCCAAATCTTCAACCCTTATGCATAAAGGATTTATATTATCCAATTTTAATTTTTCTTTGGTGATTTTAATAAAATTTATCTTCTTTCCGACCGAATCAATTGCCGTAATATTTTTATCCTTATAACAAATTGCCATAGGCAAAGAAGGGAAACCGCCGCCTGTTCCCACATCAATTATTTTATTGCCTGTTTGATATTTATTAAAAAATAAGTTTACAGCCAAACTGTCATATATATGTTTTTCAAAAACATAATCCGTTTCTTTTCTGCTTATTAAATTAACGAACCGGTTATAATTTTTAAATAAATTGATATATTTATCAAACAATTCTGTTTGTTGCGAATCTAAATCAATTTTTAAATTTGAGAGCAGCTTATACATTATCGTTTTTTCTTTATATCATTTAACATACTGAGGAAGGTTGTTTCTCCGGATAGAACCTTAATTTTATTAATTTTCGATTTTAGTTTTGAATTAATTTCATCTTGAGAGTGTTCGGGGATTAAATTTTGAGCCAGCAGGTATGATTTTAAAGCGTGTTTAAAGTCGTGCAGACTTACATAATAATCACCTATTTCAATATAAATAGCAACGGCATAAGATACATCGTCAAAGCGTTTTGCCGCTGACAATGCCTTTAATAACAATTCGTGAGTTTTTTGCGGATTTTCTTTTTTGTATAACAAAGCCAATTTAGAATATGAATAATAAAGCCCTTCCGTATTATTTTGTTTTTTATCAAATTCTATGGCAAGCTCCCAGTACTTTTTTGCCGCATTTATATTGTTTTTATCTGCGGAAATATCCGCCAAATTAGAATAAGCGGAAGATGTGTATAAATTTTCTTCGGTATTATTTGATATTTGTATACATCTTAAATAATATTTCGTTGCAAGTTCGGTATTTCCGGAATCATGCAATATTAAAGCATATTTATAATAACACTCAGATAACAAACCTATATCCGACATTTTTTCCGCTTCTTTCAGTGCAGCGGCTATATATTTTGCAGCTTGGGGATAGTCCATATTATTATCATAAATATCGGATAATTCCAAATAAATTCTTACCTTTAATGCAAAATCAATTTCAGAGTCTGAAAACAATATTTTTTTATATACTTCCTGAGCTTGGTCTATTTTATAAACTTCCGTATACATTCTTGCTATATTTAATAATACACTTTCGGGATTTTTAACATTGTTTCTTTTATATATTTGATAAACTTTTTCATAATATTGAACCGCAGAATCGGTATCTTGAATTTTTTTATAACATAATGCCAATTTTTCATATATCTTAGGTTCTTCCTCAGCGAAGTTTTCATCCTCCTGATAATCCAAAGCTTTTTTATAATACTGAATTGCACTTGAGAAATTAAATGCATTTTCATATTCTTGGGCAATATTTATGTAATCTTGCAGACTTTTCGGAACATTTTCGTTGCTGTTTTTAACATCAACAAAATTTTTTTCATTACTCGGTTTGGATATTTCAATCATTTTTTTTGAAAGGTTATCTTCCGTATTTATATTAGAGTATAAGAAGTTATCCTTGTTTCTTAGTTCGCGTAGGTATTTTTTCTGTCTGACACCGCGATTGGATTTTTTATTGTCAAACCCGCCCATCTTGGAGTAGCTGACATAGTTTATCCCCTGAGAATCCGTTTGTCTTGTAATTCCTGCTTTAATCAACAAATCGTTCAAATTTTCAATTTTTTCGCGATGATATTGTATTTCCTGCCGCATTGTTTGTCTTGAGAGGAACATTAACCGTTCGAAGGGTTTTAAGGGCAGCTCGGCGCTGTAGAGCTGTGAAGCATATTCATGTGCTTTAATTTTTGTTTCGTTATTGACGGATTTTATAAATTCCGCTTTAAGATAATCCTTCATGTATATTTTGCCGTACTTTTCGGAAATTATACGTTTTTGGAACAGAAATTCCAAATCATCCATAGAAGCTATTTCTTCCGTAAGAATAAAATCAATACTTACACCATGTCTTATAACGGATAGGAATAATAAGACTTTCATAAACTTATCGGATGCAGTGGAAAGCAATTTAAATATGAGAAATTCGAGGATATTTTTTGACGACTTCTTATATTCTGACAGAAACAACGAAAGATTTAATCCCAACAAATTCATGATTAATACGGAATATTCCAATAACACGAAATGACCGCGTGTTTCTTTATACAGCTGGTCAAATTCATAACGGCTGCCGGTTATATTATTTTCATTTAAATATTCTACCAAGTTTTCTTCCGATAATGAATTAAGGTATGTATCAACGGCACTGACATCTTTAATCAAATTTGATTTTTTAAATGTACGTGAGGCAATTATAATTTTTACTTTTTCAAACCTGCTTATGTAATTTATGAAATCCAATATATCTTTTTGCGAGTCTTTAGTGCGCATATTTATTTCAAAAGAATCGAAAATAAACAGCATAGGCACATTACAATATTTTACGTAGGCATTTATTTTTTCGGAAAATATCGGGGTATCAATTTTAGGCAATATAATTTTTCTGTCATTGTAATAAACGGAGAAATCCTTAAACATGGAAAGGAATACATCATCCGGATTAATCGCTTCCTGATATGAATTTTTAAAAGTCAAAACATTGTCATCAACGAAATCGGTAATTAAATCAATGCAGTATGTTTTACCCGAGCCCATAAATCCGTTAAGAATGCAGATATTTTCATTTCCGGAGAGGAAGTTTAACACGAATGATATTGCATCAATATTATGTTTAAGAATAAAACTGTTTTCCTGACCTTCCAAATAGACTTCAAGTGCTTCTTTATCCGTTTTGGAGTCTTTAATTATACCGCTTAATTTTTTATTTATAAAATTATAGTTCATAACTTATATATTATATTATTATTCCTGATTTTTGAATAATTTAAACACTTTATTTAATAAAGTTAAATTAACAAAATTACAAATGGGAAACAAAATATTACAAAATATTAAGAAATACAAATCAATCATGTTATTGTAGCAAAGCCAATCATGAGTACATGTCGTAAAATGATATATACTTTTTATCACCTTAATATGTGTATAAAAATAAAAAATGGGGAATTATATAATTGTTACGAAAATGAAATGGAGATTTTAAACTATGTCTTACGCACTATTTGCACAAAGAAAGGTTTTATTAACCGGTGAAATTAACAATTTAAGTCTGCAGCAGACTCAAAGATCAAATGAGCAGTTGGAGTTAGCTACAGATACAACTACTAAGCAGCAGCAGATTACAGAAATGCAAGCAAGTCAATCAAAACAATTGGGTGACTCTTATGAAAAGCTTGCAGAAGCTGAAGATGAACAAGGAAGAGCTGCAGCCAACAAAGAAATCAATGAATTGCAAGCATCATTCGACAGAGAATTAGATGATATAAACCGAGATATTTATCAAACATCCATAAAAGAAAATGCTATAGAAATGGAAGTTAAGATTTTAGATACAGAGCTAACTTCCGTAACTAAGCAATTAGAGTCCGTAGAGCAAGCCGAAGCAGCCGGAATAGACAGAGCTAATCCGAAATTCAGCGCTAACGGCTAATAATCGACTGATATATTAATATTCCGAATGTAAACCCGTACATAAATAAAAGTATACCAATCCATGCGTGTATATTTATACGATATTACACCCTATTTGAAATCAACAAGTTCATATTATAAACAACCAACAATTTCATTTTCGTATCTCTTTGGGGAGGAATCTATTCCTTCCTTTTTTATTGCATTTAGAGATTATGGCGGGTTTGCCTGCAATTTCAATTGTTGTTAATACTTTAAATTGACACTTACTATATTTTCTGTATAATAAGATAGTTAATAAGCAGACTGAAATTTAAAAGACATGGAAATATTATACATATCGCCCGTACCTTTTTTACCCGTTTTGCACGGTAATGTTTCGACAATTAATCAATATATTAAGCGTTTAAATTTATTGGGGCATAAGGTACATTTTGTATTAATTTGTGGTTTTTTTATTGAGTTGGAATATATTAACGAGATGTATAATTATGCGGATTCTCTTGATTTAATA
>CANRHJ010000141.1 GCA_947630355.1 Candidatus Gastranaerophilales bacterium
AACATATAAGGAGGATCTGCAAAAATCATATCAACAGATTCAGGTGTTGCCTTATTAAGTATTTCAATGCAATCACCTAAAAACAACTTTATATCATCTTTTTCATAAAACTTTTGCATAAATTAATTATAGTATAAACAAATACCTCTTTTGATGTGAATGTTTATGTTTTTATTTATAAAATACTTATTTTTTTATATAATTGTAGTGTGAATTCAAATAAAATAATTTATGACTGGAAACGATGTTGGACTCCTCATAGAAGTAATGAAGAGTCACATTTTGAATATTCATCATTGTATGATACTAAAGAAACCACTTTAGCAGATTTAAGAGATAAAAAATGTTTAATATTATTAGGAGATGCTGCATTAGGAAAATCAACAGCATTAAAGCAAGAATGGAAAAATCTTGAAAAGGAGAAAATAGGAGTATATTTTCTTGATTTAAAATGTATTAGTGATCATGTTTCATTAAGAGATAAATTTATTGAATTAAAAAAATATTGTAATAGAAAATCAAAAGTATATTTATTGATGGATAGTTTTGATGAAGGATATTTAGTTTTTGATAATATTGTAAATTGTTTGATTGATAACTTAAAATTATTGGATCTTGAAAAATTATTTATAAGAATTACTTGTAGAACCGTTGTTTTTCCCAAATATTTATATGATGAACTTAGTAAACTTTCATGTAATGGAAAATGTAGTTATGAAAATAATGGAGTTCAAGAAATACTCGCACAACAATTAAAGCTTGTAAAAAACAATAAAAATGTTCCTCTTTCGGTAGAAATATATAAATTATTGCCTCTAAAAAAAGAGGATATAAATTTGGTATTAGAAAAAAAGAATATTAGTAAAGATGATTTTTATAGTAACATTTTATTTTCTGAAGAGTTAAAAACTCCTATTACTGCATTATATATTATTGAAAATTATCCAATAATAAATACATTGTCGCAGTTTGAAATATATAACAATATATGTCATAAACTTTGTAATGAGTACAATGGTAAAATAAACAAACAGGTCTTAAATACAAATGAAAGGTTAGAAATAGCTGCAACACTTTTTACACTAATGCTATTTTCAAACAAATATCTTATTTCGTATGATAATTCTATTTCTGAATTTACTAAACAAAGTACTTTTTATGCACAAAAATACTTTAAAGATCTAAAAAATGTTTTCGACATATTGCGTTTCTCTATACCTGCAAGCAATTTGGAAGAAGTTTTAAATACGGGATTATTTACTGGGGATTACGATTGTATCACTTGTGTTCAAAAAACATATATGGAATTTCTTGTTGCTAAGTTCATTATAAAAAACAATTTATATAACAATTTTAAAAATTTGATATTTGATGAGTACAACAAAGTTTTACCGTTTTTTGTAAATACAATTTGTTGGCTAGCAGATCAAAATGATGATATATTTGAAGAGGTTTACTTAAAAGATCCCGATATATTATTAACGAGCATCGTTTCTTTTTCTTCTGAAGAAAAGAATATAAAATTACTAAAGAAATTATATGAATTATCAAAATCTGATGTAGGTATACATGGATTAAATTCTTATTATCGAGTTTTAAGGAAATTAGTTATCTCAAAAGATTCTATTATTAGTACAGTAGAAGAATACTTAAAATCAAAAGATTCAACTTATGTGACAATATCAATACAATTACTTGATATAAATAAGATTACCAAATTTGAAGATTATATTTTTGATATTGCGATTTCAAATGAATATAATATTCATTGCAGGTTAGAAGCTTTATATTTTCTGAAAGAACATTCTTGTTTAACCTTATATAAAATTTCTGACCATATTGATAATTTTATAGTAGAAAATATAGAAGAATCTTCGAAATATGCCTTTAGTTTAATTAATCTATTATTACCTAATAATTTATCAGAACAAAATTTCTTAAAATTAATAAATCAGAACTTAGACGATAAATTTTATTATTATGTTGAACCTGAAAAAATTGTTCAAAATAAAGACTTCCACAAGATCTTATTGTCAAACTTAATACAACCATTTCTTAATGATGAAAGAAATGATACTATTCATATTGATAAGTTATTAAAAAAGTTAGTCGAAAATTTGCCTTGCGAAGATGTAGAATACTGTGCAAATTTTATATATGAGGTTTTAAATTGTTTTTATTTGTATTCACTAGAGACAGAACTATATTCTCTATTTAAAAAGATAAATAGAAATTTAAAGTACAAAATTTTTGATTATATATTTAATCATATACTTCTTTTTAGAAGTCAAGATATTTGTTATGTATATTATTACAATTTTTTTGATAAACATGATTTAATATTTATAATTAAACAATTAGTTAAATCAGAAGATAAAAGAATAAGAAAATTCATATATGATTTATGTATACATATTTCTCCATTTTATAAATATATTTCTTATTATAGCATTATAAAATCCTTAATAAATGATATTATAGATTTTATAAAAAATAAAAAATTAACATACCAACAATATCGCTTATATAGATTGTGGGAAAAATTAAAAACACTCAATTGTGAAATTAAAAATATCTATTGTAAATTAAAAAATAGAATTTTAAGAACAAGACCCATTGATCTTCTGAGAAATATTTTAAATAAAACTACATTTAATGAAAATGACTGGAATAATTGTATATATTATTTATCTTATATAAAAAATAATGAAAAAATGACTTTCAATTTTTGTCCTATAAATTATGAATATATAGATGAATTTAATTTATTAAGCCAAAAAGAACAAAAACAATTATTTAATTTAGCAGAATTTTATGTTGGAAATCAAAGTTACAATACAGTACAAATAAATAATAGATTAACTACTACTTCTTTATATCCATTTTCCGATATGTTAATTGTTCCAGGAATGTATATTTTATATAAACAAAACGAAAAAAAATTATACAATCTTTTAAATCAAAAAGATCTTATAAAAAGAAGTTTACCATACATTATAAATTATCCTATAGGTAATAATTCATATAATGAAATGAAATCTTGTAGGATTGAGTTGTTAAAATATTGTATTAATAGTAATGAACCTGAATTTTTAAAAACATTGGAGAGTATAATTGATACAAAATTATCTGTTACTAATAAAGAAATATATTTAGAATTTTTAGAAGATTTTTACACAATTGATAATGAAAATCTGAATAATATGCTGTTTGTTAAATTATCCAGTTTAGTACATCTGGAAGATTATACATATGCAGAAATTTATATTTTTGAACATATTAGTAAATATTTAACAATTAAAAAATACAATCCTTGTGTTGATTTTTTTAAATCTATAATAAAAAAAGAAAATACTACAATTCAGTTAAAAGCAATCGCTGCGAAGTTTTTAGCTCATTATAATAATAACACGTTTAATATATATAAAGATTTATTAGAAAACAATGAAGAATTTGCTAAAGATTTTATTTCTGCTGTTTCAAAGGGTTGTTTTGCAATGGATTCATATCAGGAGGACAAATTAAATCTTAATAGCATTGAATTAGCTCAATTTTTTATTATTCTTGAAAAGTATTATCCGGCATCTGAAGATACATATCCAAATGGAATTGTAACTACACGGGATGAAATTACTGATTTAAGAAGATTAATCATTAATAAAAGTATAAATTACGGGGACCTTGAATTTTTTAATTATATAAAAAATAATTCTACATTAAATATTAAGGCATTTTGGATATCAAATGCAAAAAGAAATTATACTAGAATACAGTATCAGCACATTAATGTTGAAGATTTAATTACTGTAATAGTAAAAGAAAATTCAAATATTATATTAAATAATTCACATTTATTCGACATTATTTTGAAGGCATTAAACGAAATTAAATCAGATATAAGAAGAGATGCAGGATATTTAAGAGTTTGGAATGAATTTGATCGGTCTTGTTGTCCAAAAGATGAAAGGGCATTAAGTGATGAATTGAAAAGATTACTAAAAGCAAAATTGGAAAATATAATTATAAATAGAGAAGTTGAAATATCTTCAAAGATTGCTGGCTCTGGTAATGATATTCCTGATTTATTAGTAGAATGTCAAACTGGTCAATCTAATGTAGCTTCTGTGATAATTGAAGTCAAAGGGTGCTGGAATAAAAATTTAAGGGAGTCAATAGAAACCCAATTATGCAATAGGTATATGTGTGATGATGCAGGTTATAAATATGGTATATATTTAATAGGTTGGTACTGGTGTGATAAATGGAACGAAGAATATAAAAAGGATAAAAGAAAACAAATAAAAGTTGAAAACCGTTTTTCAGAAACTGATATAAATGAAATGATTGATTATTTTAATGAACGTGCAGAAAAATTGTCAAATGATGATAAGGAAATAAAGTGCATAGTACTAGATCTATCACTCCCAAATTAGGATTGCTTCTTAAATATTGTGGTATTGATACTGAAGATGGTGGAATAGGATTTTATTCTGATTGTGGGAAACAAGAATTAATAAAAGTATTAAAATCAATTAATTTTTCAATACGGGATAAAAATTCTGTAATTAACTTAATTGAAAGCTCTTTAAAATATAAAAAAATTTGATTATTTATTACCTGATGAGATTCTAAATAAAGCATATGAACAAAAGTGTTTAGACTTTATTGGTGCAAAAAATTATATATTTAAATCTT
>CANRHJ010000142.1 GCA_947630355.1 Candidatus Gastranaerophilales bacterium
AATCGTGCCAGCTTAAACACATAGGCAGATATATTCATTTCCACGCCAAGTTCATTTGTTAGTGTCTTCTGACCAAAACTGGATAAAAGAGTTACTGCCAATATTTTAGGAGGCTCCAAGTTATTCTTTCTCGCATAATTATTACACTCTTCAAGAGTGTTTTTCATCATTTTGCTTCCGCCTGTCGCACTTATATTGAAAAAATCCACTCCGTGTTTTAATAAATTCAAACTCGTCTGCGCTATTGTGTTCGGTATATCCTGAAACTTGCCGTCAAAATATACTTTCCCGCCATGCTCCTTTATTATCTCTATCGGCTTATATCCGCACGATGTAAACAACGGCAAGCCTACCTTAAAATAACCTACATAATCTTTTAATAAATCTACGTATTTTATTACTTCTTCTATACTGCAAAAATCTAATGCAAGAATTATTCTATCTTTTGCGTTAATTTGTTTCATTTCTCTCTCTTGATATAAATTTCTAAAACATATTAACACTATTAATCTAACTTATCAATACTTTTAATGAGATTTTGCAGCTGCTATTTGTATAAATTCCTCTTCTCCCAATAAAGCTTTTTCATAAGCTTCTTCTTCACTCAAACCTTCTCTTTGATATTGCTCATATAATATTTCAAATATCTTTTGACATCCTGTTAATACTTCAGGATTATGCTGCGCTAATATGACTGCTTCATTTACGCTCTTTGATATGTCTGCTCCTTTGCCGGAGTGTACTTGTGAACGGCCCAATACCCCCGTATCTTGTATCTTATTCTGAGGTTTCGTCCCTTCTAAACTTTCGGAGTTATTAAATTTATTTGTTTCTTTTATTTTATTTATTTTATTTTCTTTATATATTTCATTATTTCTATAATTTCCGAATTTTCCGGTGGTATCGTTTATATCTGTCATTTTTTATCTCCGTGTTTATTTATTTCGCATTATATTTCAAAACCTGTTATTAATTTTTTTTGCTAGTCTTTTTATAAATATATACTGATTTTTTATTTTTTATGATGTCGTTTATGCCTGAAACTCCCTATTAATAACTATCTTAAAATATTATTTTTGTGCTTTACAAAACTTAATATAATATATATTCCGTATCTAATCTTTTAATATTCAATTACTTTTTTATTTTTTTGTCAAATCTTATTTATTTGGTTGATTGAATTTAAATTTTATTTAAATAAAATGTCATTATGAAAAAATTAATTTACTGCTTTATTCTTAATATATTTTTGACATGTCCCGCACTCTGCGCCAATCAACCTTCTTTTAATGTTAATAATAACAGCTTTATTGATTTCGGAAGATATGTCGAAACTTTTCAAATTAATGATGATAGTGCAGAAGATATCAATAATACGGATAATTTAAACGAAGATTTTGAAATAAATTCCGCTTCTGATGTTGCCGAAAGATACGAAGATAATGCCGTTGAATTAAAATTAGATGACATTAACGACTCTGCTTTATCTGATATTAACTCTCAACGTATTTATAAATTAAAAGTTAATAAAACTCAGTATAATCTCGAAAAACAAATTAAAGCGGAAAATATGATTTGGGATTCTTCCAAAGCATTCTCTTTTGCCTTCTTTAACGATTCCAGACATATGGCTCCAATTCCGGGAGTCGTTAATTCCCAATCAATTAATGCGCAAATTTCTCCCGAACTTAAAGCTTCTTTAGGCCAGACATTTTTATTTGATTCTTTGGGACCTTCCGTCCTTTTTGTCAGAACTAATGAGTCTACATATAATACAGGTTCCGTTATTTCGTATAAGGGTAATTCATTAAATCTCGCTTTGGGCTCCTTCTCCTCTTCGTTTAACAATGCCGCATCAGGCGGCGCTATATTGACTTCCAAACCGCTTCGTCTGCCCGCAAACTCGGGTAAGATTTTGTTTGGCTCAGCCTTCTTCGCCAACGAAGGACAAGACTCCGATAAAACTACCGGCGGCTTATTTACGGAATATTCTTTTAAACGATTAAAACTTAGTGCTCAAATCGCTCAAAGTAAATTCTCAAATTCAAATTACTTTGATACGGGAGTTTATTTTATTCCCGAATTTCGACTTTCTGATTCACTCTCCGTTAAAACACGTTTTATTCGGAATGTTACTTCTGATATTATGCAGGATGAATTAGCGCTTACTTATTCACCTAAAAAAAATAAAAATAATCTTGAATTTGAAATTAATGCTTCTAATCAGTATGATGCTAACTCTACAATTAAGCAAAGACTTAAATTGTCAACATCTTTTAAAATATAAAAAAGCCTGAAATAATCAGGCTTTTTTTGAGAATTTGGTTTATAAATTATTACATGGCACCTTTTACTATTTGTGCAAAGCTGTCTGCCGTTAAACTTGCTCCTCCTACCAGTGCACCGTCTATATCGGATTGTGCCATTTGCTCTTTTATCGTATTGGGTTTTACGCTTCCGCCGTATAATATTCTTATGGCTTCTCCCGTTGTTTCGTCATATAAACCTTTTACTACTTTTCTTATCATACCTATTACACGATTTGCTTCCGCGCTGTCACATGTTTTACCTGTTCCTATTGCCCATATTGGTTCATACGCAATTATTGATTTTGATACTTCTTCTTTTGTTAATCCTATTAATGCCTTTGTTATTTGTGAAGCTATATGATAATCCGTTACACCTGCTTCTCTTTGGGCTAAAGATTCCCCGCAGCATATTATGGGTACTAAACCTTCATTTAATATCGCTTTCGCTTTCTTATTTACCATTTCATCGGTTTCACCAAAATATTCTCTTCTCTCGCTGTGGCCTATTATTATATATTCGCATCCTGCATCTTTTAACATCTGTACGGAACATTCCCCTGTAAATGCACCCTTCTCCTCGAAATAACAATTCTGGGCTGCTAATCTTACTTTCCCGCATCCGCAATCTTTTAATGCCTTATTGGCTGCATATAATGATGTAAATGTAGGTGCTATTATTACTTCCGGTAATGCTTCCTTATTCTCTTCCTTTAACTCGGACATTATTCCGTTTGTTAATTCGGCCGCTTCTTTCTGTAAATTGTGCATTTTCCAATTCCCGGCTATTACCGCTCTCCTTGACATCTTATACCTTCTTTCTTTTTTGTCCTGCTTCTTGATATTATTTAAAACATATTTTTTTCGCAAGTTCTATATTTGATTATTCCCTTTTGCCATTACACTTTTCGCAAAATCAGGCATGTTGTAATTTATAAAATTTTCTTTGCTGTATTGTTGTACAAATTCCATTATTTCATAATAATTAGCGGGTACTTTAAAATTATTTGACCTGTTTATCATTATATCCCGATAATCAATATCAAAAATTACGGCTCTGTTCCTTATTAAAGTTTTTGCCGTATTTAAAAATGATTTTACTTCTTCAATATTATCATTTACATCCTTTATTATTATATATTTAAGCTCTATTGATAAATTCGTATTCTCTTTTATTCTGTTTAAGTTCGCAATAACGGCATCAAAAGCATCTATATTCTTTATTTTTGCAAATGTTTCTCTTGTACCGCAGTCAAGTGAAACGCTTACGGAACTGTTATTGTCTTTTATTTTCTCTAATTCCGGCAGATATTTTATTCCGTTCGTTAATATCTTAAAATTTTGACATTGATTTTTCAGACATTCTTCAATTATTCCGCCAAATTCTTCTAACATAGATACGTTTCCGCCTTGAAATTCTATTAATAAGTTATCTCTATCTATCATATCCTGTTTATACAATTGCTGTATAATAGGCAATATGTTATATTGAGGTAAATTCCTCTTGTGAATTATCTTTTGTGAACAGTATATACAATTACAATCGCATTGTTTAAAATGATCCACTATTATATGTTGAATTTTTTGTTCTTTAGGTTTAATAAACAATTTTTCTAATAATGTTTTTGGGGGTGTTTCTTTGTAATCTATGCAGCCGATACATTCTTTAGGAATTTTACCTGATGCTAATTTTTTAATGAATTTTGATTTTGCTTTTTCTATGGTTTTTTTGTCCGTTTGATTAAAATTCGCTATCTCAAAGTATGGACCCTCAGCACAACTGCAGCAAAATTTTATCTGCTTAGGTAAAAAATGCAGTGTAGTTTCTAATTTTTTGCATCTGTATGATTTTTTCATAATTTTATCCCTTTATTGAATTTTTCATTTCTCTTACATAATTATATAATTCATTATCTGCATTTGTGCCATGTTCTTCAATAATTTTAACAATTGCACTTCCGACAATTATTCCGTCCGCTATTGAACTGAAATATTTTGCCTGCTCCGTCGTATTAATTCCGAAACCTATTGCTGTCGGTGTTGTTGTTACTTCCTTTACGGTATTTACTATTGATGTTAAATCCGTTGTTATTTCACTTCTTATGCCTGTTACACCCATTGATGATACTATATATATAAATCCTTTTGCATCTTTGGCTATTGTCCTTATTCGTTCCCTGGACGTGGGTGCTATTAATGATATTATATCAATTCCGTTTTCTTCCGCAATATTTTTTATTTCCTCCTTTTCTTCGTAAG
>CANRHJ010000143.1 GCA_947630355.1 Candidatus Gastranaerophilales bacterium
GAATTACAGCTTACAATGCAAAATATTTTAATTTTAGGAAGATGGAACAAAAAAAGTTTTAATACATTTATTACGTTTCAAAAAGCCACTCACAGCAAATTTGTATAAATTTATCTCTGTTTTGAATAAACAAATCTTCTGCATGACAGCAGTTTTTAAATAATTCATATTTTTTTTCGCATTCAGCTTTTCTGAATAATGCTTCAGTATGCCAAGAACACACCGTAGGATCTTTTTCTCCCGCCAAGAATAGAGTAGGACACTTTATTTTTTCCACTATATCAATAGGTCTTACTTTCTTTTTTGGAATAATTGACGGACGAATTGAAAACCATCTTTTTAACTCACATTTTTGAAGAGTAGGTATCCATGCTTCCTTTTTCCATACTTTATTTTCTATTTTTTCAAAACAAGAAGGTGCGCTTACTGCAATTATTTTATCAATTTTATTATCTTCGGAACCGGCTATTAATGCGGTGGCAGCACCAAGTGAAAACCCGATTACATATATTTTCTCATATTTTCCCTGTGCAAACTCAATAACACTTTTAATATCCTGAAGTTCTTTACTTGTGAAAGTATAAAATCCGCCGCTTTTTCCGTGACCTCTGAAATCCATAGCCAGTACATCGCTATATTGACTGAATATTTCGCTCATTTGCCTGAAAGACTTACTGTCTTTTGTCATAAACCAACCCGGAGCTATTATTATAACTTTTTCAAATCCCGATTTATAATAGTTAACCGCTATTTTTATCCCGTCAGATGTTACAATTTTTATTTCTTCCATTGTCTTACCCTTTATTATCATTAATTAATTTAGTGTAACATACATCTAAATGTAAAGACTGATGCTATAAAATTTTAACAACCACAATATGTATCAATATTTTATCAAAACTTATTTAGAAATGTTAACAATTCTTATCAGATTACTAAAGTTTTTTTAAATAATGCCGATAAAAATAACATAAGAAGTGAAATAGGATAAATGATTATGAATACAAAATTAATAATACCGACAAGTAATATATCAGAAGGTGTTGAGTTCTTTTTGAATGGAGCGAAGAAGCGCAGAATGATGGCATTTGCAAGCATCAGAGAAATCAATGCGGATATTAAAACAAACTTGAGGCTGGTTTCGGTCAAATAGTTTGTAAGAGCAAAAAAGCCGCCGGATTGGCGGCTTTTTTGCATACTTTTTAAGAACTGCTGTTTTCTTCTTGTTTTGAATTTTCTTTGTTATTAATAATTATTAATATTTCATCTTTGCCGGCCATCTTTAAATTGTTTCTTACTATTGATTCTAATATCTCATCAGAATTGAAGTTTTCTATTTCGGATTTTAAGAATTTGTTCTTTTCCAATTCTTCATTCTTTTTTGCTTCCAATGCTTTAATTTTAGATTGATGGTTTATATTTTTTGTTATGTTTTGTATGTTACTGTAGAGCAATTCTATGATACAAACTATCAAAACTATAGTGAGTAATGAATATTTAAATTTCATTTGCCTTTGATTAGAGGTATTTATTGGTTGTTTTCTTAAATTGTTATTATTCATAAAAAAATTATACTATTTATTTAATTATATAGCCAGCATAAAACATCGGAATTTTCAGATTTTATGCATGGTGGAACTTTAACCTTGCAAATATCTTTTCTGAAAGTGCATCTGGGTTCAAAGCTGCAGCCATTAAATTCTTCTTTTATTGAAGGAGGCTGTCCTTCTATTGCTTCCAATTTTTTACTGTTAAAGTCGGGCAAGGCATTTATGAGCGCTTTTGTATAAGGATGTTTCGGATTTTTAAATAATTCTTTTGTATTTGCATATTCTATTACTCTGCCTGCATACATGACAGCTGTTTTGTCCGCAGTTTTATGCACCAAACCGAAATCATGAGAAATAAATATGAATGCCGTGTTTCTTGTGCGTTGAATTTCTTTCAGCAATTCCGTAATTTGAGCCTGAACAGTTACATCAAGCGCAGTAGTTGCTTCATCGCATATAATAATATTTGATTTACAAGCTATTGCCATAGCTATTATAACTCTTTGTCTCATACCGCCTGATAATTCGTGCGGATATGAATTTAATCTTTTTTCACTGTCGGCAATTTGTACTTCATCAAGAACTTCTTTCGCAATTATTCTGGCTTGTTTACCTTCTATTTCCTGATGTTCTTTTATAACCTCTTCTATTTGAGAGCCGATTGTATATAAGGGATTTAAAGAAGTCAGCGGATCTTGGGGAATGAGTGCAATTTCTTTGCCCCTTATTTTACGCATCTTTGTCTCGGAATATTCCAGTATATTTTCACCTTTATATAATATATTTCCCGATGTTATTTGAGCGTTAGGTGATAATAATTTCAATACAGACATCGCAGTAATTGTTTTTCCGCATCCCGATTCCCCGACAATCGCAAGCATCTCTCCCTGCTTAAGTGATAAATTGACATTATGTAATGCCTCATAATACCTGCCGCCTACAGAAAAGGCCAAACTTAAATTTTTAATCTCCAGAATATTCATAAAAGCATATTAACTTATGTCTTTTATAAAATCAATTCTTAGTTTGACCAATTTTTTCATGATATAATCTTAAGTATGATTAAATTAAAAGAAATAATTTTCCCAATTACGATTATAACTATTATAGCAGTTTGTTGTATATTTCAAATAATCTCATATTTTAACAATATATACTATATATGGGGAGATGATTGTCAGACAGTAGTAAGCAGCGTATTTTATTGTAATTCAATAAAAGAATTATTAACTAAATATTGTGAAGGAAATAATTATTTACCGCTTTTCAGGATATATGATTATGTTATATATTCAATATTCGGTATAAATTGGTATTTGTTTAAACTTCCCTCCCTGCTTTCCGGCATAGCTTCTTTAGTGTTGTTCTTTTATATCTTAAAAAATATATTTAAAAATAAATTATTAATTGTTATATGTTTAATATTTCTTTCATTGAGCCATTCTTATATTGTGTATTCTCACTCAACCAAACCTTATATGACGGAATTATTAATTTGTCTGGTAATTTTATATAATGCAATAAAAATTTTAAAATCAAATAAAGATTTAACTAATTTAGACATAATAAAATATTTTTGTTTTTCGTTATTCTTTTTTTATTTTTCAATATCTGCAATAGTAATTACCGAATTGTATTGGTTTGTCATATTTATCAAAAAGGTGGTAGAAAAAAATACTAAAAATGTTATAAAACTGACAATACTTCAAGTCATGCTAATCTGTATAACCTCAGTGGAATATATAACATATATAAAACAAATTGTAGAATTTAGCCATCTAAATTGGCAATGGCTAAATAAAAATGATTTCTTCTTCAGACCGGATTGTTTTGATGCGGTTATATCTTTATTTAATTATTTCTATTATCGCAGTGTTATGTTTTGTCATGAAACAATTAATTTAATCCCAATACCCGTAATAGTTTCAGCGCTGGTTCTGTTTTTTATCGGAACTATTATGTTTCTTTTACCGCTATTTAAAACAAAAAAGGAGTATTATAACAAATATATAGGGTTATTAGTAATTTTACCGATTTATGCCTTCATATTATTTTCATTCTTCCCTAAAAATAATATGGGTTCTTGGGGAATATATCCGTTTTGCAACAGGGCTATATTATTTTTAATACCTTTTATTACAATTACTTTGTTTAAAGTCTTTGACATGGATTTTAAAAATAAATATTTGAGTTATTTATTTAACGTTGTTCTAATGATTATTTTTATTTTTCATTTTATATACATTTATAGATATGATAAATTAAAAGATACTATTTTTAACAATACCGTATCAAATATAACATTAAATAATTTAAAATTTATTGAACAATTACCTGAAAACGCTTTTATACTTGCAAGGGAAATGGAAGCTAATTACTGTATTCTTTTAAAACGAAACATAAAATATATGGAATTTGATAAAGATAAGATTATAAATGAAGGGGGTAAACAAAAAATATTCGTAACGATACATGAATTAAAAAATTTGACTTCCAAAAAAGAAATAGATTTATATGAATTTATTAAAGATAACAAAAAAATATATCTTATAGGAGCTATAGAGAGAAGCGATGAAAAAATTAAAGAATATTTAAATGAATTTAAATATTATGAAACGGAAAAAGCAGAACCTACATTTCCTCCTTATGCCGAATATGCAGTTTTTGAAAAGAAATCAGATTAAATATCAATATTACCGTTAAAAACGAATTGTGCATTTCCCGACATAAATATGTCATAATTAGGATTTTCTAAAGTTCCGTCCCACTCAATAACAAGCTGTCCGCCCGGCAGATTGACTTTTACCGTTTTATCGCATAAACCGTTTAAAATTGATGCGGCTGCGCTTGCGCAAGCACCTGTTCCGCAAGCTAACGTTATTCCGCAGCCGCGTTCCCAAACATCCAGATTAATTTCATTTCTTGATTTTATTTTTATAAATTCAACATTTGTTTTTTCCGGAAACATTTGCGAAAATT
>CANRHJ010000144.1 GCA_947630355.1 Candidatus Gastranaerophilales bacterium
AGGCATATTTAAAATTTTGCAGACAGTTCAAGAATTTCGGGCAAAATTGATTTATTCTGAAAAGTTGGTAGTTTGAATTTTGAACCCGGTAAAAAATTTTTTCAAACTTGGTAGCAGATTTTTTAATTAAATTTTTTCTTTCATTTAAAATAAGATTTTTTTCAAACAATTTAGGGAAAATTTACATTAGCATATTTTAGCAAAAGGCTTAAATATATATACAAACACGCCATAATTTAATTGATAGAACCAATATTATAAAGGGTTTTCAATTATGGCAGCAGAAGAAACATATATAAATATTGATAAGGTCGCAGAATTAAAAGGCCTAAAAAGCAATCGTTCTTTAAGAGTTGAAATAAATAAAGAGAACAGTAAATACAAAGCAAGGAAGATAAAAACACAGGGCGGTTATACTTATGAAATTTTGTTTTCAACATTAGAATCAGAAATCCAAGAAAAGCTAATTGATGAAGAAATAAAATCTCATTCTCTCATTCCGGTTAATAATCATTCAGAATTTAGAACTCAAAAATTAAAAACGGAAGCTCTTGCAAAAGTTGATTTAATAACATTTTTAAAAGATTTAAGAAATCATTTCAGAACTCAAAAAGAAGCCGATTTAACATTTTTAGATTTCGTTCAGTTATACATACAGGCTCAATCATCCTCACTCCGCTATGGTGTTTCGCTTTGTAACGTTCCTTATCGCGAAATTTTCTCGGACATAATTATATTGGCTGTATTATGCACAAGCCCCGAATTTTTCTAATGTTAAGTCTGATATTTGTTTACTTACATCTGTTCCTAAATTATTCATAATAATTTCATCAAAATCTGTGTAGTCTATATCCCTAACATTGTGGGATATGCAGTTATACAAATACTCAGAGAATGTACTGGATGTAATAATTACAATTGGTTCATTATATATATCTTGTTTAACGGCAGGCACATATTTTGGTGTTATAACAATTGTATATTTACCACCAATTTTTTCTCTATGAACTCTTAATCTGCCGGCATTTAAGGATGATAATTTATGAGCGGTAGATTTACCGTCTACTGCAAATTTTTTCTTTCTTGAAATGTGTTCATATAAACATTCTATATCTGTATTGCCTGCACCGCCTCGCCATTTTGCATCTACATTATAAAACATATTAAAACCCTCTGTTAATGTTTCTTCAAATTTATAACAATCTCCGTGTTCTTCATTTGAAGCATATTGGTCTATTAATTTTGGCAATTTTAAAAGTTCATCAATAACAGGATCAAATTCCCCAATTTCCTTTAACAATTCTTTAGGATAAAAACTATATATTTCTTTAACTATATCTATTTCTAATCTTTCTTCATCTTTTAAGCTGAGTGGTATATCATCATAACTATAATTTTCTAATAACAACGAAATAAATGAAATTAATGCCGGGTTTAAAGTTATATAACTTCTGGTTACATTTCTCCCTGTTGGTTGGCTTTTACTGCCATCTTTGGATGGATGATATAATTTACATAACAAGTCTCCTTCATGTTTCTTTATAAGTCCAATTTGCTCAAATAGTGTTTGTGTAAACGTTTCCCACTCATGAACATTATTTACATATGTATGTTCTTTTCCTTTTAAAATCAAAGACAATTCATCATTTGATTTGCTGCGCATATTAAGTATATCTTGAACTAACATTTCATAACTTTTAGGATTAATTGTTTCTATAAATGCCAAAATACATTCATACTCTTGGTTGTATAACTTACCATTTAGTCTTGAATCTAACATTAACTTAAAAATAAGTCTGAATAAATATAAATTAAACTTATGAGGAGTACAGCTTCCGGGATGAGGAAACTGCATTGCAAATAACATTGTTATAAATATTTTTTGAAGTTTATTTTCATCTTCAATATGTTTTAAAAATAAGTTTCCTAAAGGACTAAAAATAAATTTTAACTCTCTGCCTACTTTATGTTTATATCCAAACATCCAATATTGAAGGGTATTAATTCTATGGTTAATTGCATCAAGAGGTTTTTCTTGAGGATTTCTTGTTTTATACAGACCTATTAATGCTAAACGGTCTTGCATTCTATGTTTTTCTTCATCAGATATATTATTATTGCAATAGTTTTTAACATCTAATGCAATTGCTTTTATTAAATCATATTTGCAAGTATGCTTATACAAAATTATTCTTTCATCTTCAACTTGAATGGGCATTTAACCTCCTATTCCTGATACAATTTTATATAATAACAATGGCGGAACAGATTCTCCTATCATTGTTCTTATAAATGTATCTGTTGCTTCTTTCGGAAAATCAATATCTTTAGGTATTGAATGAACAATAAAAGTTTCTAATAATGTTAAAACTCTTGCATCGGAATATGTCCCATCGGATTTTAATCTTCCCGGATGGACATTATTATGAGAACTCATACTTCCGCAAAATGTAGTTCTCGCAGGCGCAGGTTCATTCCAATTCATTCTTTTAAAAGTATTGTGAAACCCTTTTATTCTTTCTCCATTTTCTTTTTTCGGATAATATATTTCATTTGTAAGAGCAGATTTTCCTGTTGGTGTATGCATCAATGCTTCAACAGCCCTGCTATTTTCAACTTTTGCATTGTGCCATTTTATGTCAGAGGTTTCCCCTGATTCTAAACTCGGTAAGCAGCCAATGACATCTTTTAGCGGTATTTCTTTTTGTTTTACGGGATTTTTCCATTTTAAACCCTTTTTATACATTTTAATTATTGCTCTTGGTCTGCTTTGGGAAATTCCGTAATCCTTTGCGTTTAATAATTGTGTTTCAATAATGTAATTATTGTTATACTTATCTTCTAAAATTTCATTTAAAGTAAAAATTTGATTGTTATATGGGAATTTCATTTCTAAAAAACGTGGAACATTCTCTATTAATATATAGTCAAAATCAGCATAATCAATTATGTCAATAATATCAAAGATTAAAAAATTTCTTTTATCTTTTTCAAATTGTTTTTGTTTTTTATTTTTTCCTAAAGTACTTACCCCTTGACAAGGCGGAGTCGCAAGAAGAAATTTTACATTTTTTCCCTTTATGATATCAATTATTTGTTTCTTTATTTCAGAATCTTGAATGCTGCCCGATATCATTTTAGTTTTTTTATGAAGATACTTATAGCAGTCAGCTCTTTTTTTTATCAGCTCATTTGCACAAACAATATCCACATTACTTTTATCTAAAAGCAATTCTCCAATACCTGCACTTGAACATAATGAAACACCTTTAATTCTATCCATTTATCATACCTGCAACTTTTTTAAGCAAAAGAGGTGGTATTGACTCTCCAATGCATTGTCTGACTAGTATTTCAGGGGTGTCATCGGGAATATTCCAATCTGTTGGCATTGAATTTATTATCATAAGTTCAAGCGGAGTCAATACTCTTGCATCAGAATATGTACCATCAGGTTTTAATCTTCCAGGATGAACATTCCTTTGAGAACTAATAGCATCATTTCGCATTGTTATAGTTGGTGCAGGTTCATCCCAACGAATTCTATCCTTTTATTGGTGTTCCGTCCGGTTTTTTAGGATAAAATTTTTCATTATCAAATGCAGATTTTCCCGTAGGTGTATGTTGTAACCATTCAATATGCGAATCTGAATGTTTTCTTGCAAAATGCCATTTTATATCTGATTTTTGTCCTGCTTCAAGACTCGGAAGTCCGCCTATAGCTTCCTTTACTGACACCGGTTTATTTTGTTTTTGGGGCCAATTCCATTTTAAATTTTTTTTATACAGTTTTGTAATAGCTCTTTTTCTATGTTGAGGTACCCCATAATCAGCAGCATCTAATACTCTTGCATCAATATTGTATATCTCTCCTAATTCTTTATTAAGCAAACTTTCCAATGAGTAATATTTATTATCAATTAACAACTTTGCAGTCAAAAATGTCGGAACATTCTCTATAAGTATATAACTTGGCTTGAACTCTTTAATGATTTTAATAGCTTGTAAAATTAAATAATTGCGATTATCAACTTCTATACTCTCTTGTGAACGATTTTTCCCTGCGACACTAAAACCCTGACAGGGTGGAGATATTAGTATAAACTCTATCTTATATTGTTTAGCAGTATTGATTATATTTTTAAATACTTTTTCATCGCAAATATCACCGACAATAACATTTGCATTAGAATGGGCATGTTTATATAATTCAGCTCTTTTGGGAATTAACTCATTTGCTACAACAATATCAATGTTTATTTCATCAAAATACAATTCTCCAATTCCTGCACTCGAAAAAAGAGAAATTCCGTATATTTTTTTATTCTCTGAAGCCTTTTTTCCCATTATATTCTCTGTTTAATCCTATAATAAATGTGGCAAAATAGCAATTTGTTAATTTCTATGTTGAAACATTAAATATTTATTAATTCTCTAATCTGGTGTCGCATTTTGCATTAAAGAATTAATTTATTTTCCGGAATCATAGATGCATCTTTAATAATGTTTCTGCAAAATTCTTCG
>CANRHJ010000145.1 GCA_947630355.1 Candidatus Gastranaerophilales bacterium
ATTTAAGCATACGGGATATGTCCCGCCTTTATTCCCGGCATTATCATTGGCAATTGAATCCGGGAGCAAAGGCGGGACATATCCCGTATGCTTAAATGCGGCAAATGAGGAAGCAGTATTTGCTTTTTTGAATAATGAAATAAAATTTCCCGATATATATAAAATAACCCGCAAACTCATTGATAGTTATGAAAATATACCAAATCCGCATTTGGAAGAAATATTGCAGGAAGATGAAAATATAAGACAAAAGACAAAAGAGCTTATAAGAAGTATGAGGTAACAATGAAAATATTGGTAATAAACGGTCCGAACTTAAATATGCTTGGTACAAGAGAACCTGAAAAATACGGAACAAAGACATTAAAAGACATAGAAAGTTATATAAGCGAAGAAGCGGACAAACTGGGCATAGAAGTAAATTTTTATCAAAGTAATATTGAGGGCGAGATTGTAAATAAAATTCAGGAAGCAAAAGGTATTTATGACGGAATAGTAATGAATCCCGCCGCATATACTCATACGAGTGTAGCAATACGTGATGCGATAACCGCAGTAAAACTGCCTGTTGCTGAAATACATATTTCAAATATACATACAAGAGAGGATTTCAGAAAAATATCACTGACAGCACCCGCGTGTGTGGGTCAAATAACCGGTTTTGGCGCTGTCAGTTATAAACTTGGTTTAATAGCAATAAGTGATTATATAAAATCACTTAAGGATTAAAAATGATTTAACGGGTCTGCCGGTATCGGAATTTTTTTCCGAAATAACAGACAATTCAGCGGAATTAAATGAGGTAGAGCCGCCGCCATCAAGTCCCAAAGCTTTTTCCATACCCCATTTTCTTGTCAAATCAGCGACTTGTTCCATAGTCATTGGCGCATCTTTAGTAACAATAAACAAATAAACATTGTTATCTTTAATTCCCAAAGCTGTTCTTGAATGCGGATGGAGAGCGGAAGCCGTTTCAGTGATGACTTTACCGTCTTTTACAAGGATATAAAATTCTTCTTCAAGTCTGAGTTCCGGCAGCAGCATAGGTCCGCCTTGCAAAGCATGTTTAATTACCAGTCCGTCTTTTGGTTGTTCATTATGAGGTGCAATATCATAAATCAAGTGACCTTTAGCATCTTCAAGAACCCTGAATTCACTTCTGTTATATATTTTATCCAAGTAGGGTTTTAATGCTTTATTATTTGTTATTGCTGAGTTATCATCGGGAGATAAGACCGTTTTATTATCTATAGTGACAAAAGAAACTGTCTTATGATTATCCATATCGAAGAAACCGCCGTTAACGACCAGCTTTGCTCCGGTTTTTTCATACACTTCTTTATTTGTAGCCAAATCATCAACAACATATGGAACTAATTTGTTTTTAGCTTTTGATGTCATTATTTCAACAATATATACCCCTTTAGGGTCCTGAACTATTCTGTAATCATTATTTTTCGCAAATGCCGATGTTTGAAACAGAAATAAAAGAAATAATACAATTAATACATAAAATTTTTTAAACATTACAACTCCTTTGCTTTCTTAAAAAATACAATCAGAAAAACGGAAATAACAGGCGCAAATAAAGACGTAACAAAAGGTGACAATATAGCTTTTTCCGCCAACAAATCAAAAAACGGAATTGTAATGTAGTACATAAATATGACACCTACGGCAATTAGCATTCCGATAAATTTTTGTTCTCTCGGTTTTGAAAAGCCCAATAAGCAGCCGAGAACGGCAAAAGTTATACACATAAAAGCGTGAGAAAATCTTTGAATAAATTTGTTAAGCATAAACCTGTATTCATCATCCATATTTTCCGTTTTTAACAGTTTAATATACTCGTATATTTGATTGTTAGAGAGTTCTCTGTCACGATAAACTGAATATTTCATAAGTTTATAAGCGTTAACGGCACTTTGATTATCTAAAATAACGTAGTCTTTAAAATCGGAAATTTTATGAAAAATTCCGTCTTCGGAAATCAAATATTTTTTACCGCTGTTTAAAGTCCAATTTTTGTAATCATATTTTGCGAAATCCGAAATATCAATACTGGATAAAAGGCTTGAACCTGTTTCAGATTTATCATAAAAATTTAAAACTATTACATCTCTGATATTGTTATCATCAAAATTAGAGACAATAATTATTTTTTTCATGGAATTATCTGTATTTTTAACGGGGAAAACGAACTGGGAAGAACGCTGTTCATTTTTTATGATTTTTAATTTCAATGCGGAAGCTGGGAGGAATTTAGCGGCGACAAAGAAAGTTAAAGCCGTAAAAAGAATACTCAATAAGATGGCGGGCGTAATAATTCTGAAGAAAGAAATACCCGTACTTCTCATGACGGTGATTTCAAAATCTTTGCTTAATTTATCGAAAGTGAGAATACAACCAAGCAGCATACCGACCGGCAAAGCTATATTCAGTACTTTAGGAAGTTCGCAAAGTATAATCCAAGCGGCAGTTTCAATTGTATAAGTACCATTAATAACTCTCTGCACAGTTTTCAGGAATATTTCAGGCATAATCCAAACAATCATAAAAATGAATACACAAGCGAAACAAGCTAAAAATACCTGAGAAAAAATATATCTGTCAAGCAGTTTAATCTTCATTAAAGAGAAAAATCCTTTCCTAAGTAGAATTGTTTAGCGGTTTCATCATTGGCAATTTCATCACGGGTACCTTGAATTTTGATTTTGCCGTCAAAAATTACATAAGCTCTGTCTGTAATGGAAAGAGTGGCTTTAGGATTGTGATCAGTAATCAAAACACCCAAACCTCTGTCCGATAAGAGTTTAATATTATCTTTAATTTCACCGATGGCGATAGGGTCAATACCTGCGAAGGGTTCATCAAGCAGAATAAATTCGGGACTTGCTGCAAGCGCTCTGGCTATTTCAACTCTTCTTCTTTCGCCGCCCGAAAGAGATACCGCCATAGTATCCCTCAAATGTTTTATTCTGAACTCATCAAGCAATTCTTCCAATTTTTGAGATTTTTGAGGTTTTGAAAGTTTCTCATTAAGTTCCAGAACCAATTTAATATTATCTTCGACAGATAATTTTCTGAAGATTGAAGCCTCCTGCGGAAGATAACCTATACCGTGTTTAGCACGAATGTTCATGGTCATAGATGTTAAATCGGTATCATCAATAAAAATTTGACCGTTGTTAGGTCTGATTAAGCCGACAACCATGTAAAACGTAGTAGTCTTACCGGCACCGTTAGGTCCTAACAATCCTACCACTTCACCTTTGTTTACCTCAAAAGATATATCATTGACAACGGTTCTGTCATTATATACTTTTACAAGATTTTTAGCACATATTTTCATAATATAATCCCTTAATAACTACTTTAAATAAAATAAGAACGAAAGTCAAAATATTAAAAATACGGCAGCAGAAATTTAAAATATTTCCGCTTCATTTTTTAGTGAAGCGGAAATAATGAATTTTGGAGTGTCCTCTGAATAAATATAAAAAGGAAATTCAATTTGAATTTCCTTTTTTGAATTTTAAATTATTATAAACTAAGCAGTAACTTTTTTAACTTGAGATTCGTTAACCGGTTTCCAGTTAGCAGCCATAATCTTTTTGAAAGATTTCAAAGCAGTATCTTCAAGTTCGCCAAGTTCTTCAGCCTTAACGATTAATTCTCTCAAAGGTAAAAGAGCACGTTGGTCGCGCAATACACCGAGAGCCGCAGCTGCACCTGCTCTAACCAAATCGTTTTCTTTCTCATTTTTCATAACTTCAATTAAAGAAGGAACGGCTTTTGTATCATTAAGTTTACCTAAAGAGGTAACAGCATATATTCTGACGTTAACCCATTCATCTTTAAGCATTGTGATAATATTATCAACAGCCTTAGGGTTTCCGATTTCGCCCAATGCACGTGTAGCATCGCATCTTACGTTAACTTTTTCACTTGATAAAGATTCAATAAGAGCATCGGTAGCGACATCGCCAATTTCTATCAAGGCATCGGTAGCCGTAATACAAACCTGAGGGTTTTCATCATTTAAAGCTTCAACAAGCGGTTCAACTACTTCTCTTCCGCCCAAACGGCCCAAAGCTCTTGCGGCACGGACACGAACATCAACGTTTCTGTCTTCACGCAGAGATTCAATTAAAGGTATGGTTGCGGAAACTTCACCCAACTCGCCCAAAGCTCTTGCTGCATATAAACGAACCGAACCGTTTCTGTCATTTTTTAATACATCAATCAAAGGTTCTACTGCGTTTGCATCGCCCATTTCTCCAAGCACTCTTGCTGCATTATATCTGACTTTTTCAGAATTGCTTGTTCTTAAATCGTTTAATAATTCATCAAAAGATTTCTTTGCTTGTTTTTTTCTAGAGTTCACACTTATTGTCATTCTTCCTCCGACAAAAAATTTACTTACTTACCATCACTTATATATAAAAAATTTTTTTTTGTTGAAATTGACATTTTGGGG
>CANRHJ010000146.1 GCA_947630355.1 Candidatus Gastranaerophilales bacterium
AATCTTACAACACCATATTGATGCGGAGTATACATTATATCTCCGGGATTTGGCGAATGTCCCAAACCTATTGCATGCCCGATTTCATGCAATATTGTATGAAATACTTCATTTTCATCCATATACTGACTGTGCAAAATGCCGTCGGATATACCGATAGATACTTCGGCGGAATATAATCTGGCTTCAGCATCATAATTAAAAGTACAATTACCGAGCGATTTTCGGTCAACTCTGCGCCATTCAACGTTCATTTGCGAGTCATTAAGGTTATTGACAATATTGAAAGAAACTTTGCCGTCCGAAGTGCTTTCCCAGATATTCAAAGCGTCATGAACCATACTGGCATATGCATATTTATCGGCAGAGTTCATGGAATAAAATGTGCAAGGTGCAATATAAACCTTGAGAGGGAAAACCTGGTCCGGCCATCTTATAAGTTTCCCGTTTTTCAAATGCTGATTTAAATATGTTAATCTGTGCATTTAATTCGTTTCCCGCATTTCTTCCCGTTTAATAAATTCACACATTTCTTCCAATCTGGTATCTTCCATAGCTTTTATAAGCTCATTCACATCGGAAAATTTGCCGATAGCAAGTCCTGTTTCGGCAAGAAGCACACAATCGTTACAAAGTCTGTATTTACCGTATTGTATGGAACCTGCTAATGATTTTGTTTTTCCGCAGCAGGAGCACTCAAACATTTCATCGGCAAGAGAAGCATCTTCCTCCAAATCATCAAGCCGCATTTGTTCAACTACCGCCTGCATATCTTCAATTATTTTTATTTGTTCTTCTTTGTTCATATTTAAAGTATAACATATTAAATTTTTACCTGTATTAAATTTAATTTTTTTAATTTAAAATAGAAATATGAAGTTACAAAGGATATCAAATATAAATACCAAACGTGATGCTTGGGTGGAAATAAATCTTGATGCCATAGAAAAAAATATATTGGCATTAAAGTCAATTGTAAGACAAAATTCAAAAATTCTTGCAGTAGTGAAAGCCGATGCATACGGACACGGAAGTTCGATGATAGCACCGACTCTTTTAGCCTCAGGCGTTGATTACTTAGGCGTTGCATCAATAGATGAGGGAATGGAATTAAGGAATAATAAGTTTAATTGTCCGATACTTGTACTCGGAGCAGCACCTGTTTGGGCATTCGATTATGCCGCACAAAATAGTATTTCACTCTCAGTTTTCCTTGATAACCACATAGATGCGGCTCTTTTAACTTACAAGAAAACGGGACTTAAAACAAAAGCCCATATAAAACTTGATACGGGCATGAACAGAATCGGTGTTCGGCCTGATGAGGCGGTTAATTTTATAAAAAAAGTTCAACAAACGGAAGCAATAGAACTTCAAGGTATTTTTACTCACTTTGCCAACAGCGAGGTTGAAGAAAAAACATACAAACAGTTAAAAATATGGAATGATATACTATCGCAGGTAAATACACAAGGACTTCTTCTTCACTGTTTTAATACGGCGGCAACTATAGCAGGATATAATGAAGATAAATATAATATGGTTAGATTAGGGCTAGCCATATACGGTTTATTGCCTGACTTGCCGAGTTTTGCCAAAAATCCGCCCGTTCTGCTGCCTTCAATGAGTTTAAAAGGAAGAATAATAAACATCCATACGGCTGACGAAGGTGAAGGGGTTAGCTATTGTCATACATTCAAAGCGAAAAGAAAAACAAAAATCGCTACGGTTCCGATAGGATACGCTGACGGCGTTGACAGAAAATTGTCTAACAAAATATACGGACTTTTAAACGGTAAAAAGATAAATCAAATCGGTAACATTACTATGGATCAAATGATGTTTGATATTACGGGTATTGATGCCGAAGAAGGCGATATCATTACTCTGCTGGGTAAAGACGGAGATTATTCAATCTCAATAAATCAATGGGCAGATATTTTAGGTACAATAAATTATGAACTTTTATGCAGACTTAAAGCACGTTTGTCAAGAGTTTATACCCGTTAATTACAAAGTTTCGATTTCTTCTATCGTAAAATCTTCATTATTAACTTCTCTTATAAATGCATTCCAAGCATTATAATAATCAGCAAGAGCATAAGTATATGCAACACTTATCAATCTGTAAGATTCTTCCATTGTTACCAATGTTGTTAAATCAATTTTTCCCGCAATATAACCTTGCCTTGAAGCCTTTATTAATTCCGCAGAATTCTTCAAAAGATTTTCATTATAATTTCTTAATGTCATTTGGGATATTAAAAATTTTTCATAGGTTTTTCTTAATTCGTTTAAAGCCTTATTTTCGGTTGAAGCATAATTCAATTTGGCTTGTTCGAGCCTGTATTTTGCATTGGCTATTTCAGGCCTGTATGAATACAATGCGGGTATATTTACAATATTTGCACCTGCAAAGGCTCCATGTTTAAAATTACCTTCTTCCGATTGAGATGCATTTTGATAGCTGTAACCGCCTTGCAATTCAATATCGGGTATCCTTTTTCTTATTACGTCTTTTAATTCCTTTTCTGCAACGTCAATTTGCTGCTTAGCAATTTTTATATCATATCTGTTATTTATTGCTTCTTGAGAAATATTGTCAAATTCAGGCATATTCGTGTCGGGTTTGGGTATTAATAAAGGTTTATACTCCGGCGTAAATTTATCTTCAGCAGTGTCATAAAATCCTTCGGGACAGTTCATAACTTTATTGAATTCATATAAAGCTGTTCTTACCTGATAATCTGCAGAATTAACTTCGGTTATTATTTGATTTAACAATAATTGAGCTTGCAATACATCTATTTCTTCACCTATACCGGATTTTTGATGTTCTTTAGTCTGTTCAAGCATTCTCTTGAGCAATTTTTCCTGTTCTTTCATTGTTGTCAAAACCGATTTTTTTGCCAGAAGATTTGTATATGCTTCTCTTACATCCATTCTCAAATCAAATTCAAGATATTCTATATTTCGAAGGGTTAATTCATAATTAGCCTCCGCCAATTTTTTTCTGGAAGATCTCTTCGCTATTTCAACCGTTTGAGAAATACCAATCTGTTGAGGATTTCCCTTGCCGGCTTGTCCCATATTAAAAAAAGTGCCTATTTCCGGATTTTGCAGCCTGTTTGCAGACTTTATATTATTTTTATCTATTTCAAGATTTAAACGTATTGATTTAATATCTAAATTATCTTTAACTGCGATATTAACTGCATCCTTTATTGTCAGTTTTGTTGTATCTTCTATTGCAGATGCGTAATTTGCAGTTATAAACGTTATTAACGAAATTAATATTAAACAGAGTGTTTTTTTCAAAATAAATCCTCATTTATAATCTGTCCCGGAAAATTTTGTTCACATTCCTTATCGCGAAATTTTCCAGGACAATATATATTATAATCTGAACAAAAAATTATAAAAAATACAATTTTGGAGTAAAATCAATACAATTTTTTAAAAAATTTCAAAAAACGGTACATGATTTTAACAAAATCAAAAAATTTTTGTCCGATTTTTAAAAAACAGAAGAAAAAATTTTCGATTTTGTAATTTTATACTTCATTTTTATTAAAATTTTAAAATTTTTATAGACATTTACTCCAAAAAGTAGTAATATATAAATATGGATTGAGAGGTATTATGAAGGTTGCTGCTGTTGGATTTCTTTTTCAAAATAAAGTAAAAGGTATGCCGGGTAATAATTACACCTGCATTATTCATAAGGTTAACGAAGACGGTGACTATAACAAAGATGTTATATCCTCTCCATTAGTAAACAAAAAATATAAAGATGTTGTTACACCGGAAATCGCAAAGGAAGAAATTACACAACAACTGAAAGGAATATCTTCAAAGAAATCCGGATATAAATTCATAGGTGCTACAATAAAAGACGGTATTAAAGAAACCGAAATACATTCTTTATTATCCGACAAGCTTTTTGCCGTAAGAACAAAAAATGACAAGGGTAAAAATAAGTTTACAATAGAGGGTAAAGATTCCGTACGGAGAACACTTGCCCGTAATCTTTATATTAATGCCTGATACTTTTCAGACAATTTTTACACGCCGTTAAATTCCGCTGAATATAAAATAATATATGGTAATACCTGCCGATATAAGTATTATTCCGCTTATTTTCATTAATATTTCGGAATATTTTACAAGTTTAGCCGTATTTTTTAATGACGATGTAAACAGTGCAAATAAAATTATAATTACGCATTGACCTAATGCAAAAGAAAATAACAACGCAATTGAAAAAATTATATTTGTGGATATTGTTGCAACAGCCATAATACTTGCCAAGATAGGCGATGAACACGGACTTGATGCCAATGCAAAAAAAGAACCCACTAAAAACGGAAAGAAAAATAAGCTTCCGCTTTTATTTTGAGGCATTTTTTTAACTATTGAAGGAAATCTTATATCT
>CANRHJ010000147.1 GCA_947630355.1 Candidatus Gastranaerophilales bacterium
AACTCAGCCGCCTGTGGCTCAAGGTTTTCACTTCGTTCAAACCCCTCTCCTCAAAAGGTACACCGTACCTTTTTCGCCCTCCGAGTGCCACTCGACATAGTTCTTTTGTATTTAGTTGTCAGATTAACTCATCCGTCTGCGGCTCAAGGTTTTCACTTCTCTAAACCCCGCTCCTCGGGCAAGTACAAATCGCTTTCGCCCTCAGTGTGCCACTTCAAATAATTATGTTAAAATTTTATCATAAAAATTTTATTTGTTTTATTATTCTTCAACTATATTATCTTTATTTTCACTCTCTTCTTCAGGCGTGGTGATTTCTTCTTCAATTACTTCAGCTTCAATAATTTCTTCTTCAGCTTCATTATTTTCGCTGTCTTCCTCTTGATTTTCATCATCCGTAATTTTTTCTTCTTCTT
The DNA here is from genome assembly GCA_947630355.1 of Candidatus Gastranaerophilales bacterium. GTDB lineage: Bacteria > Cyanobacteriota > Vampirovibrionia > Gastranaerophilales > Gastranaerophilaceae > Avigastranaerophilus. The sequence continues at coordinate 417 of CANRHJ010000147.1, forward strand.
CCTGAAGTTTTTTTCTTAATTCATTAAGTTCTTCTTCTGTTTTAGCTCTGACAACGGGAATATTGAGCATAAGCGCAACAGCGTCGCCTTCATTTTTTAACCCTATTTCAAGCTGTTCTTTATCAATAACAACATACTTTGAAAATACGTCAATAAGTTCTTCCCGCATTTTATTCATAATAAGCGGGTCAAGCTTTGTTCTGTCGTGCATTAAAATAACTTGAAGCCTGTTAGTAGCTGTTTCGCTTGTATTTTCAGACTTTTCAAGCTGGAACAATTCTCTTATTTTATTATATATATCTGCAAAAAGTGTTTTCATTTATTGCTCCTTTCCTTGTTTTTTTAAGCCGGAAAGGAATTTTTTCAATTTCCCGACAATATCTTTTGGTTCATCTATATCCAGGAAGGGAACGTCTTCACCGTTTATTCTTCTTGCGACATTCAAATATGCTCTGCCTGCAAGTGATTTTTCGTTATTTACAATAGGTTCGCCTCTGTTAGTTGAAGTTATAATACCCGTATCTTCGGGAATAACACCGATTTTTCCGCAGGATAAGATGTTTTCTACATCTTCTACGCTCATCATATCGTTAGATTTAATCATGTTTGGTCTTACTCTGTTGATAAGCAGTTTATAACTTTCAATGCCTTCCGCTGCTTCCAGTAATCCTATTATCCTGTCGGCATCACGCACTGCGGACATTTCAGGTGTTGTAACGACTATTGCTTCTGATGCTCCCGCAATTGCGGTTTGAAATCCCTGCTCTATACCGGCAGGACAATCCACAAGAATAAAATCATATTCTTTTTTGAGTTTATCCGTTATCTTTTTTAACTGTTCCGCATTTACGGATGATTTATCACGTGTTTGAGCTGCCGCAAGCAGACATAAATTCGGGTTCTTTTTATCCTTAACAAGTGCTTGTTTTAGTTTGCAGCGTTCTTCCACTACATCCACCAATGTATAAACAATTCTGTTTTCCAATCCTAACAAAAGGTCTAAATTTCTAAGACCAATATCGGTATCAACAAGAACTACACTATGTCCGCTTTTAGCAAGTGCAGTTCCAATATTGGCACTTGTAGTTGTCTTTCCTACCCCGCCTTTACCGGATGTTATTACTATAACTCTCCCTGCCATCTAATCCGCTCCTTAATCGTTTATTTTAAATACTACTATTTCATTGTTTACAATTCTTGCTTCTTCCGGTGTAAAAGAATTGGTTTTTTCTATATAAACCGTATTTAAAGAATCAGGTCTCCTTGAATAACAATTTGCTATTCTTAGTTGTATTGCATTCATCTTCAATGCTCTTACACGCGCTTTTTGGTTGCCGCCCGAACCGGCATGTGCTATTCCCGATAATATGCCCCATACCGTTATATCTCCGAATGCATTTATTTCGCATCCCGGATGACAATCACCAATAATTACTATATTACCTTCATAGCTTATTACCTGTCCGGAGCGTATTGTTTGTTTTATATATTTTGTCGGGAATGATTCAAGTTCAATATCTTCCTTTGTGTATTCATATTCCGGCACTGCAATATCAGTTATTCCTTCTTTTGATTCATACATTTCTTCAGGTATTGCCATTTGGAATATGCTCGATTTATCAGCATTTGAACCGAATATAATATCCAATTCATCTTTCAATTCATTTTTTTGTTCATTTTCATTGTGAGTTAATTCTTCTACTGCAGTATTATCAGCCGTTTGAAACGACTCAGATTTATTTTGTACGGCTTCATTAATATCGGTATTTTCCTGAATGTTAGGTAAACTGTTTAAATCACGGTTATTTTCGATATCTGAATTATTGATGTTTTCGTCATGGTTGTTTTCTTGGCTGTTCTGCATTACATCATGGATTTCAGTGTTTTCAGCTTCCATCTGTTCTTTAAGCTCTTCCGCAGACTTATAAGGCATCGCAGGAATATTCTCCGTTGAATTCTCCGCAGAAACATTGGAAACTATAATACCTAAAGCAAGTGCTACTTTTTCCGTTTCCGTTGATTTTGTATCAACACTGGATAATATAGAGTTAATACCGTTAATTAATGATTTAATACTTAACAGCTGCGCTTGGTTTAAATCAACATTTCCGAGTTTTAAACATATTTTTTTATTCCTGGCATTTTCAGAATCCAGCATATTGCTTAATTCAAAAATGATTTCCGCAGCACTGTCAATGTGACCTAAATCTATAACATACATATTATCGTTTGCAAGCTGTTCCATATCAGTATATTACCCATTCTTAGTTTTAACCTTTTGCCCTATGCAGACACTCTTTTTGGGTATCGCGGCTTTGCGAACCCGCATTATTCACTCGGACAATCTACTATAAAAGGATATATTAAATACTTTATTATTTCAAATAAAATTAAAATAATGTATAGTTTTATTTCCTAAAATGCTTAAATTAAATTTACAAATAGTCTAAAACACTTATATATTAACAGAATTCGTTTGTTTATTAATCAATTGAAAATAAAATAATTGTTCTTAAATAATTAAATAGGTAATAATAATTATATGAAGTAAGGACGGTAACGGATATATGAAAAAAAATAGAACAGTATTTTTATTAATTTGGATGATAATGATTTTTGGAAGTATTTCTTATTCAAGAGAAACGGCTCCTGCGGGAATTGACGAATTAAAGTTCAAAACAAATCAGCAGGAAAAGGACGTGAGTGTGAATAAACCGGAATTTGATACGGATGCTTATGCAAAAAAGTACAAAAAAGTAACAAAAGACGGTGCTGTTATGCAGGCTATGGAGTTAATGCAAACTGTTAAAATGGCGCAATATTCTTATAATGCATTAATGGGCAATAATTTAACCGAAAAACCCGTAAAAATAGAATTCCGTAATTTATCTGAAATAAATCAGAAATATTCTTCATATGAGGCACTGGGGTGGAAAGATGAGAAAAAAAACAGGTTATATATATACATAAATGAAAAGCATCGTAATGCTCCGCCTGAAGCGATTGCGGCATTGTTATCCCACGAAGCAATTCATCAGGATTTATTATCTTCGTTAAACGAAGAAACATACGCTTGGACTCTTGAAGCGGCGGTTTGGATGAAACTTTCGGAAAAAAATCCTAATGCTGCAAAAAGTTCTTCCACTTTGGTTTCGCGTGAAAATATGCTGAAAAAGCTTTTTGAAAAAGGTGATTATACGAATAAATATATAAAACGCGCCGTATTTTCCAATCCGGGATATAAACTTCTATCTACTCGTTCTCCCGGTTTTGAAGATGAAGATTTATAAATGTAAACATTTGTAAAGCATGGGAACTTAACAATAATAGTATTCTTCAAATTTATATATACTAAATATGCAATTTTTATTTATTAATTGTTTTTATATAAATACGAGGATATTTAAGAAGAGGAATACAAATGGCCAGAGTTTTAATTTCTATGCCCGAAGAATTTCTAAACAGAATAGATGAAGTGGCAGAAGGTGAAAATCGTACGAGAAGCGAATTAATCCGTGAAGCTTTAAGGACTTATATTCACAAACAAAGAGTTAAGGAAAATGCATTGGCAATAAAGAATGCAAATATTTTGGAAACATTATTGGATTAATAATGCTGCAGATAGGGATTTTACAAAAAGTTTAATCAAAAAAGAGCGTACTACAGACTGGGAATTTTGGGGAAAAAGAAAAAACGGCTTATTTAAGTCGTTTTTTCTTTGTTGTAAAATATTTCTTAATTAGAAATAAAAAAGGAATATAAAATGACAAATCCCTTAACAGGAAATGAAATAAGAAAAGCATTCATTGAATTTTTCAGAGATAAACATCAATCAACGGAAGTTCCAAGCTCAAGTTTAGTACCCGATAACCCTACGGTTTTACTTACAACTGCAGGCATGCTTCAATTTTTGCCGTATTATTTAGGGTTGGAAAAACCTCCTTATAATCCGGCAAGAGCCGTATCATGCCAGAAATGCGCAAGAGCGGGCGGAAAAGATTCA
>CANRHJ010000148.1 GCA_947630355.1 Candidatus Gastranaerophilales bacterium
GTGTTAATACCGTTGCACCGCAATTTGTACATATTGTAGTTTCCGGTATACTCCCTTTCCAATTAGCTCTTCTGTGTCCTTGTGCTGATTTTCCTGTTCTCTTCTTTGGTACTGCCATTTTAATTATCCTTTTCTATTTTTATTCTCTTAAATATCTCTAATCTCGGATCGGTTATTTCTTCTCTTGTATATTTTTTTAAAATTTCCTCTCCTTTACAATTTATACCACAAACACATTTATTTGGTATATTTATTATTACGGTTTGATACACAAAATCAGTTATATCTATTTCATCTTTTCCGTTTAAATCCTCAATAAAGCCTTCTTGCTTTATTTCATACTCATCCGTATACTTCTCTTCTATGCTGTTTTTTGTAAAGAATTCTTCAACTTTTATATTTAATTCTTCATTGTATTCATTTAAACATTTATCACATGTTAATACTAATACAGCTTTTATTTGACCTGATATCTTTAGAATTTGTCCCGCAAGTTCGGCAGTTAACTCCGCCTTTACCGGAACTTCTTTATTAAATTCTTCAAATATTTCACAAAAATGTATTTCTTGTGACTTGCTTTCGCTATTTTCTATTTCACTAATTTTTATATTCATTTTTTTATTGTAATTTGAAGATGTTTTTTGTCAAATAATGTTCAATTATTTCACACTCTCCAATCTGCGTGTGATATTATAAAAAAAGAACAGATTAAAAATCTGTTCTTTTTTTGTAAATTTTTTATTTCTAACCGCCTATGTTATAAGAAAATGATTTTTGTATATTACCCTGCAAGGATTGTTCCGCAGATTGAAGTTCTGCTTGCGCTGCCTGCAATTGTGCCTGGAATTTCTTCATTCGCATATCCAGTTCACGATCATAATTTTCCAAATCAGCCAATCGCGCTTTTAGCGTTTTTACTGACGGTGAATCGTTATTCCCTATATCTGCTATTTGAGATGTTAAATTACTAATGGTCTCTGTTAATTCCATTTTTTGGGTGGTTATATCAGTTATCTTTCTTTCAAGATGGTTGATATAATTTGTTAAATACATTTGTCTTGTAAATGAAACTAAAAATCCCATTTTGTTTTACCTTGTTTGATTTAATTGTCTTCCTTTTAAAAACAGATGCTCTGAATTTTGTGCCAGTATCAGTTCCGTTTTCTTTAATTTGTATCTTTCATAGTTAATTCGATATTGAATTTTTTTAAGTTTTGTTTTTACCGTTACTAAATCTTTAAATGTTGTTATTATTTGTGTCATAAAGATTTTTATAAGGTTGTTTTTCTTTAAATATGCTCTTGCAAAACCTAAAAAATTCTTTATTCTGTTAACTCTGATTTGTAGTTGTGCCGCTGCTGTTTTTGCCACAGTTTGCTCCTTTTTGCACAAGACTACATTAATACTAAAACATAAAGCAAAAATTTATTGCCTTTTTATTTTTTGCTATTAATATGCCTTGTTTCTTTTCTTCTTACATCTCTTATTGTTATATTTACAATATTCTTAATCGGCATTTTATTATTTTTTCTTTAATTTTTTTCTGCTTTAAAATAAAAAAAATTTACAATTTTTTACAAAAAAAGTAAATTTACTTAATATTTCTTTCTAAAAACTTGTTTTGCTGCGGTTGTTTTATCCGTAAAAATTCAAAACGTCATTAATAAGGTTAATGATTCTTGTTGTTATTTCTTCAATGTATTCAGCGCTTGCCAAGCCGTTAATTACTATATCAGCATTTTTCATTGTTGGTCTTATATATATTTGTGCGGTTGTATTAACATCGTTAAACTGATGTTCTGCTGCCACCCCTGTTTTGCCCCTTGATATAGCTCTTTTGAACCATCTTTCTTTTATCTTTTCAAACGGAGTGAAAACATATACTTTTATATCAAATAAATCGACTAATTCATCTCCCAAAACGTATAATCCCTCTGCAAGTATAGCTCTTGTCGGGTTCTTGTATGCTCTGTTCGGTATACTCTCGCAGCTTACAAAATCATATTCGGGCGCATTTACTCCGCATCCGTACTTTAAACTTATTAAATGCGCACGCATTAATTCTAAATTGATTGCATCCGGTCTGTCAAAGCTGAATCCCGTTTTATACAGTTCTTCATAACTTCCTGCCGCTTTTAACTCATCTGCTGTGTCTTTGTAATAATCGTCACAGCATAAAGATGTATATGTTTCATTATACAGTTTTTTCCTCAGCGCTTTTGATACGTAATTTACCAAAGTCGTTTTGCCTGATGCTGATTCCCCCGTTATACCTATCATGCATTGTTTCTTGTTTGACATAAAGTCTTTTATTATTTTAATTAATAAATTTTCGTTAAATGATAATATTAAAGGTTGTTTCTGTTTCCTGTCTTCTTCCAGAATGTCCTTTATTCCGTCTAAAATCCTGAAAGTTTTTAAAGTTATATTTTCTTTCTCATCTTTTAATTTCAACTCAGTTTCCGGCATACTTTTACTTATCATTTTTTCTCCGCTCTTTTGATATTTTATGTCTTTTATAAAAAGTAATTATAAAATAATTTGTTACTTTTTGTTCTTATTTTTAACAATTGTTATTATATTTTGTTACATATTCATTCAGTTCTTGAAGCCTTCTTGTGATTTCGCTTTCCAAACATATAATTTTATCTGTTATTTTTTTTCTTCCTTCTATTTTTTTACTGAATATAAAATTTAACTTGATTTGTTTTATTAATTCTTCTTTTATGTTTGATACTGTTTCATATACGTAAATATCCGTATATTTTGTATCTTCCGTCATTGTTGATAATATTTCATTTATTTTATTTAAAGATTCTTCCGCCTTATTGCCGTTTATCAATTTCGCAAGTATTGCCAAATTATAAGTTATTCTGCGGTATACGGGTATTATTTTCTTCCTTTTTTCAATTAATGTTTTACTCAAATAATCAAAAGTTGCTTTATAACCTTTTTCTATGAGTTTTTCTTTTTCTTCTCTGTCTATTCTGAAATCAAAAAGTATCACGTCTTTTGTATCTATTACGATATAATCGTACCTGTCATTGGTATTAAAGGTATTAAATACATTTTCCGTAGATAAATACCAGATTGTATTTACAATGGAATTTATATAATCAATGGGATTTTTAATTTCACTTCCGTCGCGTGAACCTTCAAGACGGAATTCAAGTAATCTCGTATCTTGTTGATTTAATTCGTTATATATTTTCCACGCAGGCCAGCTTTTTATTAAATCACCGTCCACAAGAAGTGCATTGTTTTTATTTATAGGTTTCATTAAGCCCGGCAGACTCGCTGATGCACGTACTGCCATCGCTATCTCTTCATCAGGGGAGGATTCTTTTGAAAAAATATACGGCGTATTTGTATTTAAATCTATTGTTAATATATATAAATTCTTTTTTATGTCTTTAAACCGAATTTTTGTTTCTTTATCTTTTCTGCCGAGAATTTTATATGATATTTTTTCTCTTAACCAATCCAAAAATATTTCGCCTTTACTTAATGATATATCATTATTAAATATATTCATATTTATATCGCGGAACATGTTAAAGTTAAAATCAATAAATAAATCTTTTATTTCGTCTTCATTGTATCCGCATGCATATAATGCCGCAAACACAGAACCGACTGAAGAACCGCCTATATCATTTATTTCAATATCAAACTCTTTCAGCGCCTTTACCGCTCCGATATAGCACATTCCTCTTATGCCGCCGCCGCCGAATATACAATTATATTTAATTTTGTTCCCCAATTTATTTCCTTTTATAATTTGCAGCTTCTTGTTCTAACAAGCAACCTTCAACCTTTGATATTTTATTGTATAAAACAGCCCAAATCTTTATTTGGGCTGTTAATTATTTTATTATTGACAGTTTGCTGCTTCTTCTTCAGTCACGCCTTTAATCGTCAGGCTTACTTTTCCTCTGTCATCTATTTTAATTATTTTTACGATAACTTCATCACCGACATTTAATCTGCCTTCAATAGTATCAATTCTTTCTTTGCATATTTGTGAAATATGTACCATTCCGTCTTTGCCGGGTGCTAATTCCACAAATGCTCCGAATTGTACTATTTTTACGACTTTACCCTTGCATACCAAACCTTCAACAGGTTTAAATGTCATTTGATTTATCATTTTCATGGCAATATCGGCGCCTTCTTTATCGTTAGAAGTTATTGTTACACGGCCGTCATCCTGAATATCTATTTCTGCACCTGATGCATCAATAATACCTCTGATATTCTTACCGCCCGGTCCGATTACCGTTCCGATATCTTCAACTGGAATTGTCATTGTAAATATTCTCGGTGCGTATGGTGATAATTCTTTTGCAGGTTCTGATATTACTTCTCTCATCTTTGAAAGGATATGTAATCTGCCTTCTTTCGCTTGTGCAAGT
>CANRHJ010000149.1 GCA_947630355.1 Candidatus Gastranaerophilales bacterium
CCTCTCCCGTCCGTTTCCCCGAAGGAAAGACATGGCAGGATTATGTAAAAGCGAATCGTCTTGAAATCGCTTGCGGCGAAGCCCCGTATCTTACAAGCCGCTATGATGCTGTAACGGGAGAATATATCGTTATAAAAGAGCGCATAGGGCTTTTGGATCGAAAACTCCGTATAGTAAGCGAAAACGTCGATAGCGAGCCCATGTGGTATCAATGGGCATTAATTGCACTTAAATCGGTTTACGGTTTTGATTGGCAGGGCGACAACCTTCTGCTTGCTCGTGAAAATCTTCTTTTCGCGTTCATAGAAGCTTATATGGATAAGTATGATGTGCCGCCCATAAAAGATTATCTAAAAGAGGTAGCAAAAATACTCTCTTGGAACATTTGGCAGATGGACGGGCTGAAATTTGTAATTCCAAACAGTTGTAAACCCATGCCCAAATTGCAAATGTCGATTTTTGATGACGGGAAACAGCAAGAAGAATGCGAGGGGTGCAAAAAAGGCGATAACACAAGGCACACGGGAATTTACTGTGAAATTATGGATTGGGAAACAGAGAAACCTGTGAAATTTGTGTCTCTTGTAGGGGGAATGCTTGATGGAAAACTTTAAGCCAACGTTTTCTTACAAATTAATTTATATTTTCCGCATCAACGATAAGCCCCATAAGGGGCTATTGAAGATTGGAGAAGCAACGTGCACTTCGGAGCGCGCCTCTGCCGAACTTGCTGTAAATTGTCGTGAACTGAATACTGCCGCAAAGAATCGCATCAATCAATATACGCAAACGGCAGGCATCTCTTATGAACTCCTGCACACGGAGCTTGCCGTGCGCACCGTAAATAAAGACGGGAAAACAACAGTCAAGGCATTTTCCGACCATGATGTTCACAAGGTTTTGGAGCGTTCGGGCATCAAGCATCACTATTTCGATCCGAAGAATAAAGCCAACGAATGGTTTGAGGTGGATTTTGAAACCGCAAAACGCGCGATCCAAGCTGTGAAAGCAGGACGGGCATCCTTGACTTCGGGCGAAATCTCGGAGGGGATTGACCCTATTATCTTCCGTCCCGAACAAGAAAAAGCGATCCACGATACCGTCGCACAGTTCAAGAAAGGCGACCGTATGCTTTGGAACGCAAAAATGCGCTTCGGAAAGACGCTTACTGCTTTGCAAGTGGCAAAGCTGATGGGCTTTCAAAAGACAATAATTCTCACGCACCGCCCCGTCGTCAACAAGGGATGGTACGAAGATTTTCAGAAGATATTCTATGATACCGATTATGTCTACGGTTCAAAGACAAACGGAGAGCGCATAGAAAATCTTGTTGATACGGATAAAAAGTTCGTATATTTTGCCTCTATGCAAGACCTTCGAGGCTCGCAAGCCGTCGGTGGAAAGTTTGATAAAAATGACTTCATCTTCCTACTCGATTGGGATTTTGTCGTCGTGGACGAAGCGCACGAAGGTACGCTTACAAAACTTGGGCAGGCTGTCATCGAAGAACTTTGCAATCAGACCAAGAAGCCGAAGGTGCTTCGGCTTTCGGGTACGCCCTTTAATCTGCTTGACCAATTCAAAGAGAGCGAGATTTATACTTGGGACTATGTAATGGAGCAGCGTGCCAAGCACGAATGGGACAAGCTACATTTGGGTGACAACAACCCGTATGCGGGCTTGCCTGAAATGCAGATATATACTTACGATTTGAATAAGCTTATCGTCGGCTACTTCGACGACGAGGATCAGGCGTTCAACTTCCGCGAGTTTTTCAGAACTTGGACGGGTTCTACTGAAAAAGATTTTAAGCCTATTCCCGAAGGTGCAGAAGTCGGTGATTTCGTGCATGAAGCCGATGTAAACGCTTTTTTGAATCTTATGTGCAAATCGGATGATGAAAGTAATTATCCGTACTCAAAGGACGAGTATCGGAACTACTTCCGTCATTCCTTGTGGATGGTGCCAGGCGTAAAGGAAGCAAGGGCTTTGCGCAAACTAATGAACAAGCATTCTGTTTTTGGTTCGGGTGTCTTTAATATCAGAAACGTAGCAGGCCCGGGTGACGAGGAAGTTGACCCCCATGACGCTCTTGCCGCCGTGCAAGACGCATTCGGCGACAACCCCGATGAAACATACTCTATAACGATTTCCTGCGGCAGATTGACAACAGGCGTCTCCGTGCCCGAGTGGACGGCTGTGTTTATGCTCGCAGGCACTTTCAACACTTCCGCGGCGGCATATTTGCAGACGATTTTCCGTGTACAGACCCCCGCGAATATCAACGGAAAAATCAAGAATCGGTGCTGTGTATTTGATTTTGCTCCCGACAGGACGTTGAAAATGGTTGCCGAAGCGGGGAAGTTATCTTCCAAAACGGGCAATACGAGCAATGACCGTGTAAAAATGGGCGAATTTTTGAACTTTTGCCCTGTTATAGGTATTGAAGGCTCGAAGATGAGCCCTTTCAATGTGGATTCGCTCTTGCAACAATTAAAGCGCGCCTATACGGATAGAGTTGTTCGCAACGGCTTTGACGATATACATATCTACAATGACAATCTTTTGAAACTTGACGGAATTGAATTGCAAGATTTCGAGGCATTGAAGAAAATTATCGGTGCCAGCAAGCAAACGAAACGTCAGGGCGATATTGACGTAAACCGTCAAGGACTCACAAACGAACAGTACGAAGAAATAGAGCGTATTGAAAAGATTCCAAAGAAAGAGCGTACTCCCGAACAGATTGCCCAATTTGAGCAAAAGAAAAAGCAATACGAGCAGGCGGCGACGGCGCGCTCCATTTTGCGTGGCATTTCTATTCGCATCCCCCTCATGGTTTACGGCGCGGATGTGCCTTTTAATAAGGAAATTACCACCGAAAATTTTACAGACCTTATCGACGATGTATCTTGGGAAGAATTTATGCCCAAAGGCGTTGATAAGACTACCTTCCGCAAGTTCTCGAAGTATTACGAACAGGATGTATTTGTCGCCGCGGGACGCAGTATCAGACAGCAAGCTATGGCGGCAGATAAACTATCGCCCACCGAAAGAGTAAAGAAAATCGCGGCAATTTTCAATACGTTCAAAAACCCCGACAAAGAAACCGTGCTAACCCCGTGGCGCGTCGTTAATTTACACCTCGGCGACTGTTTAGGCGGCTATGATTTTTACGATGTCGACCATGAGGAACTTTTAGATGGTGAACCTCGGTTTGTTGATAAAGGCAAAGTTACCGAGGAAACGCTCAGCAACGTGAACGCGCATATTTTGGAAATTAACTCCAAATCGGGCTTATATCCCCTGTACGTTACATATAGCATTTTCAAAAAGCGGTGTTCGCTACTCCCCGACAGCGAATTGACCTTTGAAAAGCAATGGGAACTTTGGAAAAAGACCGTTGAAGAAAATATCTTTGTCATCTGTAAAACGCCTATGGCACGGGCGATCACCAAACGCACATTGCTTGGTTATCGAAGCGGAAAAATAAATGCTCATGCCTTTGACGACCTCATTATGCAAATAAAAGAAAAATCAGATCAGTTGATAGAGAAGATAACCCGCGGGAGTTTTTGGGGAAAGGAGAACGCAAAAATGATATTCGATGCAGTAGTCGGCAACCCACCGTATCAAGGGACTAATCACTCACAAGTGTATCCATTTTTCTATTTGAGCGCAATCAAAGTGTCAAATAGATATGTTAGTCTTATCTTCCCTACGGGATGGCAACAGCCGAGAAATGCGAATAATCTTAAATTGTTAAACAATGAAACGATAAAACACGACAGGCAAATTGTTAGGATCAATAACTTGCAAAATGTATTCCCAGGCATATCTGGGGCAGAATGGGTAAATACAGTACTTTGGGAGAAGGACTTCGACAATGGCTTGGAGGGCGCGCAACTTGTTTTGACCAACGGCGAAGATGCGCAGGAGATTGTGCTCCCAGTTGAAGAAGCTGCCGTTACAAAGCCTGCGCAGATTTTGACGCTCTATGAATGCGTAAAAAATAAAGGTAATTTTACTCCGATGCAATCTATTACTTCTATAAGCAAGCCTTATGGAATCAGAAAGGATGTCTTTGCACATTTTGAGAAGTACGGGTTGCCACCGATGCAAGAGAGTAGAATTTTTGCAAGTGATATAGCGGTCTATGGCTCTTTTGGGAAAGTTCAATATATACCCGAATCCTATCCTCTTCCCCGCAAGACAAGTGCATTTACCAAGTATAAAGTGTTTGTTGGATCGGCGTGGGGCAATATGTCTGAAAAGACAGGTTTGGGTGGAGCATACGCCGATATTATTGTTGCAAAACCGTATG
>CANRHJ010000150.1 GCA_947630355.1 Candidatus Gastranaerophilales bacterium
ATTTAACATCCGTAAAAGAAAATGCGATAGAAATGGAAGTAAAGAGATTGGACACCGAAGTTTCCGCTATACAAAAACAATTGGAAGCAGTAGAAGAGGCAGAAGGTGCAGCAATCGACAGAGCCACTCCAAAGTTCGGCGGTGTAAGCTAGTAATTCTCTTAAAAATAAAGCAAGTAACTTATTTAATAATAATATATAAAGAGGAAACAAATGTTTCCTCTTTTTTTGAATATGTTTTGCTGTATTGCGCTGCCTCTTTGGAATATACTTATTACGGTATTATTCAGCCATAGCCTTTCTTACTTCTTTTTTGTAAATTTCAACGTTGGGTTGAAGCACTTCCGGTAATGCTGTTTCTATAGGAGTGATATCACCTTCAATTTGTCTTAAAATATTACCGGTGTATAAGGTTTCAAAATGTTTAAACTCAATAAATTGAGCAAGAGTAGTTAAAGATAAATCTTTTAATTCAACACTTGAAACGGGGTGCATATTTGAATATGCATTAATAACACCTGTTAATACGGCAGAAGTGACTTTTTCCTGTGGGGTGACGTATACAAAAGTAAAGAATGAATCTTTGTTATTTGAATCTAAGTCAGCTTCGGCATTATAGTGAAGATAACCGGGACCGACATTTGTATCGGTTGAAATTCTGGCTTTTAATGATTCATTTTTTAATTGTTTTTCCCAAAAAGTGGTACCCGCAAATGCATCGCCAAAGTATTCAATAAAGTGCTTTTGCTTACCGTTAAGTTTACAGTTTACATTAAAAACAGCCTGTTGAAGAGCAATATTAGTGTTTAAATCGGGTGTTAAATATTGTTCTTGAGCGTTGAGAGAAGCATTAAGCATTGATAATACATCATCTTTACTTACACCTGCGTAGGCAAGAGTAAAAATAGTAGCATCATCAAATATTGAAAATCTGCCGCCGACATCGTCGTGTACGCAGCCTGCAAGTTTGATATCTCCCGAATTAACTATTTTCCTTAAATTGCTTTTTGTTGATGAAACGTCGGTCATAGCAATAAATCTGTCTGAAACATCATCTTTTTCAAGAAATTCTTGCATAACCTTTTTTGCATTTTCATACGCAACCGTTGTTTCAATTGTTCCGCCTGACTTAGAAACTACTAAGAATTGTGTTTTTGCCAAATCAAGCGAATTTATAAATCTTCTGAAACTTTCGGAATCAACGGAAGAATAGAAATGTATATTAGCTTCTTTACCTATCATTCTGATTAGTGATTCGGTTGTGTGTCTGGAACCTCCGATACCGAGTATTGCAAGGTCTGTATATTTGTTATCTTTTGCTTTTTCCGCCATATCAAAGAGCGTATCAATATTTTGTATTTGATTTTCAGGTAAAAACTTAATCCAGTTTAAAAATTGCCCCTGTTTCCCCGCTCTTGATTTTATTGATTTTACAGCCTCTTGCGCATTTTGAGAATATTTTTTTAAATCAGTCATATCAAGATTTAAAGTAATATTTGAAGTGATTGTTTCAGTCATGTTATTTCCCTTCCGATAAATAATACAAAGATATTATCTAATGAAATGAAAATAATTTCAATGCAAAAAAGACTCGGTTTAAACCGAGTCTTTTAATAAATTCGTTGCCACACACTGATTAAGCTTCATCCGTATGTTTCTGTTTATTAATAACTTCCTGAAGTTTAGCTATTAATTCGTCGCCTTTGGATTGCATATCATTGACAATACCGTCAGCCTTGTTCTGAATTTCGGAAACGGCATCGTGAGCTTTTTCACAAATTTCTTTAGATTTATCGGCAAGTTTTTCGCGCGTTTCTTCACCTGATTGGGGCGCAAGAAGTACACCTATAACACCGCCTACAATGCTGCCTATCGCAAATCCGACAATAAATCTACCTAATGACATTTTTTATCTCCTTTTTTTTCTAAATAAGTTAAATCCGCTGACAAGTCCGCTTAAAAATCCGCATTTAGTTCTTGCATTTGTGAAAGCAACGCAGGATGCTCCAAGTAATGTTGTCAAAACTTTTTTAACAATTTCCAATTGTTTGTTCGTAGCATCCGATACATTATTTACCGTACTCAGAACCCTGTTTACGGATTGAAGAGCAGGCTTTATTTCTTGTTTGATAACATCTGTCAGCTCTCTCAAACCTGTCATTGTTACTGTTGTTTCTTTAAGAAATTTAACCGTATAAACAGTTAAAATTATTAATACAACAATTACAACAACACATAAAGCCGCTAAAGTGTATTCCAATAAAGGTGTCATAATAATCTCCTAGTTGGCTTCAAAATCGTTTGATTCTTTTTCTTTTGCTTTAGCTATTTGTTTAGCCTTAAAAGTCTCGTTAATTCTGTTGTATTGTTGTTCAAGTTTATATCTCATAACATCAATGGATGTAAGAGCTTGTCTTTTTGCTTCTTTTATTTCCGGAGTATATTTTTGAGCAATATCGGAAATAACATTTTCAAGGTTTTTACGTGTTTCTTCACCTGATTTGGGCGCATAAAGAACAGCAGCAATAACACCGCCGACAACACCCAATAATAAACCGACTCCAAAACTGATTGAGCTGTCTTCTTTTGACATAATGTCCTCCATTCACTTTATGGATTAGATTGTAACATTTTTTTATCAATTTTGCAATTGTACTTGTATGATAACCTTCTTGGGAATATATGATAATTTGAGCTGCTTAGTACAAATTCCAAATAAAAAATTAAATTGTATTGAAAAATTTTTTGTTGTAAAGTATAAGAAAATCAAGTGCTTGTAACTTGTAACTTGATAAACCGGGTAAAAATAACTTTAAAGATAGTTTGTCTATATAAGAATAAGAGGAGAACACAAATGAGCGAAAGAAAATTGGTAGGAACCGGAGAAATGTTTAAAAAGGCGCTTAAAGGCGGTTATGCAATAGGTGCGTACAATGTAAACAATATGGAAATATTGCAGGGTATTGCCGAAGCTGCCGAAGAAACTCAGTCACCTATTATTTTACAAGTTTCTGCAGGTGCAAGAAAATATGCAAATCAAACATACTTAATTAAGCTGGTTGAAGCCGCTCTTGCTACAACTACAGTACCTATTGCTCTTCACTTGGATCACGGTGCTGATTTTGAAATTTGTAAAGCATGTATAGACGGCGGTTTTTCTTCCGTAATGATAGACGGAAGCAGATTTCCGCTTGAAGAAAACATTAAATTAACAAAACAAGTTGTAGATTACGCCCATGCAAGAGGAGTTTCGGTTGAAGCTGAACTCGGTAAACTCGCCGGTGTTGAAGATGATGTTAAAGTACACAGCGCAGATTCTACATATACAGACCCCGCTGAAGCAGCAAGATTTGTTAAAGAAACGGGTTGTGACTCTTTAGCTGTTGCTATCGGTACTTCACACGGAGCTTATAAATTTAAGGGCGAAGCTAAACTTGATTTTGAAAGATTAGCTCAAATTAAAAAAGCCGTTAATGATGTTGTAGGCTATGATTATCCGTTAGTATTACACGGTTCATCATCCGTACCGAAAGAATTTGTTGCTAAATGCAATAAATACGGAGGTAATTTACCTGATGCACAAGGTGTTCCGGAAGATATGCTAAATTATGCTTCTAAACACGGTGTAGCTAAAATAAATATTGATACTGATTTAAGATTAGCCATGACCTCAACCATCAGAGAATTCTTTATCGAACATCCCGAAAAATTTGACCCTCGTGAATATATGGGACCGGGAAGAACCGCAGTTAAAGAAATGGTAATGCACAAAATGAGAGATGTATTAGGCACGGCAGGACATGCTAAAGACTAATCATTTTTAATTCAAATAAAAGGGTGAAGGTTAACAATCTTCACTCTTTTATTAAAATAATGTATTATTGTTTTATACAGAAGAAGAGGGATTTATATTATGAAATTAATGGAAGGCAAAAAAGGCGTTATATTCGGTGTATCTAATACTCACGGTATCGCTTACGGTATTGCAAAACAGTTATTTGAAGCAGGCGCGGAAATAGCCTTTACCTACGCAGGCGAAGTTATGGAAAAAAGAGTCCGTCCGATAGCCGAATCCATGAATGCAAAAGTAATAATGTCTTGTGACGTTACAAAAGAAGATGAAGTTCAGGCCGTATTCAAAGAACTTGAAAGAGTATACGGCAAAATTGATTTTGTTGTTCATGCCGTAGCTTATGCTAACAGAGAAGATTTAACCGGAGAATTTGTTAACACATCAAAAGCAGGCTGGGATTTAGCTATGGGTGTCAGCGCATATTCACTTGTTTCGTTAGCAAGAAACGCACAGCCCTTAA
>CANRHJ010000151.1 GCA_947630355.1 Candidatus Gastranaerophilales bacterium
CCCTGCATCTACAAACATCGAAAATTTTATGTTCTCTAAGTATGATACCTTATCAATTCTGTCTATGAAGAAAAATGGCGTTGTTAGTTCGGCACTGCCCATCATAAATCCTTCACCGGTACCTATTGAACTCATTCTGTAACCTCTAACCGTATACGGACCGCCTAAACTGTATGCCATAACTTCAGGCATGTCGCCGTGTATTTTTCCGGCAGCTCTTGCAGTTAAGGAGAATGATGACTTCTTCATTACAGGAAAATATTTTTTTATACCGGCTGATAATGTCCCGTGTGTATAGTCAAAATCAGTCATATTAATGTTCTCATTATATCTTAAACTTGCCAATACGCCGTTTCTGGGATTTAAAATATTATCTCTTGTATCATATACCAAACTCGGACCGAGCGTTATATATGTACCGCCTTGTAATTGTTTGCTTCTTTCGGAAATCGGAATATTGTGCTGATTATATAATGCGGAAATCTTTGTTATATCCCCTTCTTTTACCTTAATATGTTCTCCGCCTAATTTAAATGAAGCCATTAAATTTTTATATGTCTTAAACGGTCTGGAAAGGACAACCTCTGCTCCGTATCGCTGTTCAACGGCCAAAGGCACTTGATAACTTCCGAAATCTCTTCCGAATGCTTTTACTAATAGTGAATTATCAGTTCCTTTTAATCTCGGTTCAAAGAAGCTGACCTCAGCTTGTAAATTGGCATGATCTAAGGTTGAACTGTCGGACATTATAACACCTGTGCCGGCCATAAAGTTTATTCCGACTCTTTGTCCGTTTCCTAAGAAGTTATTTTCAACAAATCCGGCTTGACCGAATAAACCCGTCGCGGTATCCAATCCTCCGCCCAATGAAATCGTTCCCGTTCTCTGCTCTTCCAATACGATAGTTATATCGTAAAGATTTTCTCCTTCTTCGCTTTTTTCAATCTTTCTGTTGACTTCTCTAAATGCCTGTGTAGAGTATAATCTCATTAAATCAGCTTTTAAGGTATTTTCGTTATATACGCTTCCCGGTGTCGATAATATATTTCTTTCTATTACAAAATCTTTTGTTTTCTTATTACCTTCAAATGATATGGAATTTATTTTTCCCTCATTAATTTCTATATTTACGCATCCGTCAGGATCGTCTTGTACGTTTGAAACTTTTGCCAGAACATAACCTTTTGAAGCATATAAATCTTCAACTTGTGCAACGGCATCCCCCAGTGTTTTTAAATTTTGAGGCTGTCCTTCAAGCGGTTGTAATATACTTAATATTTCTCCCGTATTTACGACCGTATTTCCGCTTATTGCAAAATCTGTTATCGGTATATTCTCTTCCAAATATATTCTTAATGTTAAAGAGTCGGGATCATTCGGTATCGGAATTGCTTTCATTCTCTCCGAAAAATATCCCGTTTTATATATAGCTTTTAAATTCTGTTGTACCAAATCTTTACTGTATGTATCACCGATTTGCATGTTCATTACTTTTACTATATCGGTGTCTTTTATAAGATGATTTCCTTCAAACTCTATCTTTGTTATTTTAGAAGTGTCGGATATTTCATTTACTAAATTTTCATCCGCCGCATAAGTGTTGATATGTGCCTGTAATAACAACACACTCATCAATATTCCGCTCTTAATTATTTGTTTGTATCTTAAACTCATACCTTACCAAGATTATTCATTTAAAATTATATCATACTTATAAAAAATTATTATTTCAATTAATAAACTTGCAAAAAAAGAGGAAACATTTGTTTCCTCTTTTATATATTATTATCAAATAAGTTACATGCTTTATAGGAAATGGTCTATTTATTATACACCGCCGAATTTCGGAGTAGCTCTGTCGATTGCTGCACCCTCTGCCTGCTCTACGGCTTCTAATTGCTTTTGTATAGCGGAAACTTCGGTGTCCAATCTCTTTACTTCCATTTCTACTGCATTTTCTTTTACTGATGTTAAATATATTTGTCTGTTTATTTGGTCAAGTTCTTTCTCAAATGCAGCTTGTTTAGCCTCAATTTCTCCGTTTATTGAATTTCTGTCTGCTTCACTGTCTGCATCTGCCAGTTTTTCATATAACCCGGCAAGTTCGTTCGATTGTGATGCTGACATACTCGTTAATTGCTGCTGCAAACTTAATGTTTGAGTTGCCAAGTTATACTGTTCGTTTGACCTTTGTGTCTGTTGTAATTGTAAGCAGTTTAATTCGCCGTCAAGTACAAGCTTCCTTTGTGCAAATAAAGCGTAACCCATCTTTCTTTCCTCGTATTTTTCTCTTATATACATGAAAAATTTTTAGATTGAATTCATGCTATTTTTTAATAAAATACTTAACAATTTGTTACAATTCAAATGAAAATAACTTTTTATTATACCCCGCACACTGGCTGCAGTATTCTGTTTCCAGATAATTTTTCTTTGAAAAATCATTGAAATCCGATCCGCATTTCCCTCTGTTATCTGATGATAACAAAGGACAGGTAAATACTCCGTTTATTGTTAAAGTCCTGCTTGTTGTACAGTCTAAATTAAGCTTGTCATAATCCAAATCATCGGGAAGATTATTCCTTTTCCCTTTTTCTATTAACGGAATAATCTTATAATTAATATCGCTTGTTTCAAAATTTATTGAAGCACAAAGCTCTTTGAATTTACTCTTTAACAGTGTTTCATCCTCGTTATTATAATTGACTATTGTAATTATGGGATTAAAGTCATATTTAACCAGGCTTTGAATTGCGTGAATTGATTTTCTGAAAGAACCTCTTCCTCTTAGCAGGTCATTTTCTTTTTCGTCATAATTGTCGATACTAATCATAAATATTATTTCGTGGCCCAAATCATTTTCTTCCTCGACTTTCCTTAAAAATCTTGCTTTCTTATCGTTAATATTTAATGCATTAGTATTTATTATTACGGAAGAAGTCTTTAAACATAATCTTAGAATTTGATTAAAATCAGGATGCATCATAGGTTCTGCACCTGTTAAAGTTATATATTTCAATTCTTCTTTATTTATACAATTTAGTGCCTGCTTAATTTTATCAATCTGGATATAATCTTTTACTTTTTTATCTTTAAATTCAATATAGCAGTGCTTACATTTTAAATTACAATTTTGAGCTGTCATTTCAATAAATAAGACCTGTAAAGTTTTTAAATTAACACAAGGTGCTTTTAAAATCATTCTATTCATAATTTTCCTCATTTCTGAACCGGTTTAAATATTTCTTATCATTTATGTTTCGGATGTTAAATTAGACACATGTATATAATTTAAACCTTTATTTATAGCCTGAAAGGATGATTTGATTTAAGTTTTTTTTATTCTCCTGCCATAATATTTTATGGAGGTTATATTATGGCTTATATTCTTGAAAACAAAAAAGGAAGAAGACTTATCAGACTCAATACCGATGACATTATAAATATAGTAAGAGAATATCAGTTAATCACTAATGGTGCGGTAAGTTATGAACAAACAAGAAAATTATTAAATGCTGCTCAATTGTTCCTTCCCGAAGATATGATATAATTATTATACCTATCCGGAGAATATATATTATACTTAATTAGTGTATTGTATATGCTGAGGAGGAAAATATGAAAAATATTATAATAGTTTTATTAATCTTAATTGTACCTGTTTGTGCGTATCTTTTTATGTCAAGAAATTCTGCCGATTTTATGGCTGATGCAAAAGAGAAAAATATTCCGGCATTAATGATATTCACTTCTTCAATGTGTATGGACTGCCAAAAAATGAAAGCCGTATTAAAAGAAGTTGAAAGTGAATACGATAGTAAAATTGATTTCGTTTATATTAATGCTTTGGACAAGGACAGAAAAATAAAAGAATATATTAAAAAATACAAAGTAGTATTGGTTCCTACTTTAATATTTGTTGACGATAACGGCAATCAAATAAATAAGGTTGAAGGTTTTATACCTAAAGAACAATTAATTTCGGAAATAGAGGAAGCAATAAATGGATAATTTATTGCAGGCATTTTCACTTTATTCGGGCGGCAGCGGACATATAATACCTTTGTTAATTGCGGCAGCATTTTTTGCGGGTATTCTAGCTTCACTGTCGCCTTGCAGTTTGGGGATACTTCCTTTAATAATAGCCTATGTCGGCGGATATTCAAAAGAAAACAATAAACGTTTGTTTTTACAAATGATATCTTTCTCAATAGGATTGTCATTGGTATTAAGTATAATCGGTGTTATATGTGCAATAACAGGCAGAGCTTTTACAAGTTTTGCTTCTCCCGTTGTAA
>CANRHJ010000152.1 GCA_947630355.1 Candidatus Gastranaerophilales bacterium
ATGGCAGACAGAGGATATCTAAGAAAAGGCGGGCACATTACAATTGCAGGCGGAGAACCCTGTGTGGCTCCGGAATTCAATGATTTACTGAATTTATTCTTGTCTTACGATATTTCTCCGATAAGAGTCTTAACTAACGGAACCATATATAGTGATGTTGTGGAGAGAGGAATAAGACAAGGGAAAGTAAATATTGTTATATCCGTAGATTCAGGCACGAGAGATACTTTCATAAAAGTCAAACGATACGATTTTTATGATAAAGTTTGGAATAATATAACGAAATATGCTGCAAATCAACCAAATACCGATCAGGTTAAAACAAAATTCATTCTTATTCCGAATGTAAACGATACAAAAGATGAAATTAAAGCGTGGATAGAAAAATCCAAAGAATGCGGAGTAAAACACCTTACCTTAGATTTGGAAATGCTTTATTATAATGAAAATAAAAATAATATTCCGAATTATATTTATGAAATATTTCAATATGCCATTAGTGAAATAAAAAAACAAGAAATGGATTTGGAATTAATTGACAGAGGAATTATAATTTCAAAAAAACTTGAACAGTTAAACAGAATATAAATAAGAATAATTTTTTTTATCCCGAAATAGTGTAAATTATTAAAAAAGGAGAAAAAAATGAATTTGATTTTAAAATGGGTAATATTAGCATTGATTATAATGCTAATAGCGTGGTTAATACCCGGAATAACTATTTCAGGTTTTGTAAGTGCATTAATCGTTGTTGCAATACTGGGTCTGGTAAATATATTTATAAGACCAATCGTTCAATTTATATCACTACCGTTGAATATACTTACACTCGGGTTATTCAGCCTGATAATAAATGCGCTGCTGTTCATATTGGTTGCGAAATTTTCACCCGGATTTCAAATAGAAGGATTTTGGAGCGGATTTTTCGGTGCATTAATTTTATCAATAGCTTCAACCCTTACAGACAAAATAACACTGTTTAAAAAGCAATAATTTTAAAATATCACTCTATTCGCAAACAGACACAATCGGTTTACTCTTTAGAGTTTACCATTGTATCTGTTTAGCGATATAGAATTTAGTAATTTTATCTAATCCGGTGTCGCACTTTGCTGTTGTTTCGAAAACTTTTAAGTCCTTGATTGAAAATTTTACATAAATGCGGAAAAATGCTAAACTTAGAATAACTTTTCAAAAGGAGGTATTTTTATGAAACAAAATTTGAAAAAGTACTTAACGGAATTAATAGGAACGTTTTTCCTCGTATTAACGGTAGCTTGTACGTCACTATTAGGTGCTAAAGGGGTAATTGCGCCATTAGCAATAGCTTCCGCATTAATGATTATGGTATATGCGGGAGGACATATTTCAGGCGGACATTACAATCCTGCAGTATCGTTTGCTGCAGCCATCAGAGGAGCTTTAGGCTGGAAACAATTAGTTCCTTATATTATTGCACAATTACTCGGCGGCATTTTAGCCGTTACGGTTTTTACACTGATGGCAGAAGGCTCAATAATTGTAATTGAACCCGGAAATTTCGGTCTGAAAGGACTTATGATTGCCGAATGTTTATTTACATTTGCGCTTTGTTATGTCGTATTACAGACAGCAACAACAAAGAATACGGAAGGTAACTCTTATTACGGTCTGGCTATTGGCTTTACAGTCTTAACAGGTGCATTTGCAGTAGGCGGAAGTTTATGTGCGGGTGCATTTAATCCTGCAGTTGCCGTTTCGGCTTGCTTATTGGGTATTATTCCCTATCAATTATCTTTATCTACAATATGTGCAAATTTAGGCGGTGCTATTCTTGCTGCTGTCGCATTCAAATTAACTTATACAGATGATAAAGAATAATTCATTCTAATTTCACTAAAAAAGACCACATAATATGGGCGGTCTTTTATTTAATAAATTATAAAACTATGATATCACTAAATATAATGATTGTAATCCAAACAAGGTATAGGAATATTTAATTTTTGATATGCGGCAGTAACATTAAACTCTAAAAATGCATTTAAATTTAATTCTTTCACTCTTTTAACAAAATATTCCGCCAATATAACAACAATTCTCAAATTAGTGTTGGTTTCAACTTCGGAAACGTTATCCCACCCGCTTTTAATAAAAATATTATTATCAGCATTTAATATAACCTTGTTAACACCTGCCTTAATGCAGCGCTTTAGCCATAATTCTATCTCTTCCTCCGTATCATTAACATTAGGAATTATAATATATTTTAAAGAAATAGAATTTTTAGCAAGAGGATTTTTAACTTTTGCATATTTTTCGACATGTTTCCATACTTTATCAAAAGATTTAACACCCTTTACCTTTTCATGAACCGCTTTAGAACCTGCATCTATTGAAACACAAAGACTTACATTACCTTTTTGTATACCTTTTTCTATCATTTTACTGTATATAATTACATTGGAATGAATGATAATATCTCTTATATTTGCATTAATTAACAGTTTTAATAAATCATTAAACCTGTAATATAAAGTAGGTTCACCGCCCGCAAAATCTATTTTTGTTAATTCATTTACATAACCTTTTTCTATTAAATCTTGCAATACAGGTACAGAATCATAAGTATCCGTTAATTTTGACTTATCATACGGAATATGATTGGAACAATAAATACAATTGGAATTGCACATCAGCCAATGAGAAAATTGAACATATTTAAATTCCCATTTTTCATTAATATTATCCCAATCCATTTCATGAAGCATATAACAGCCGTCACAAACAGAAGTAGGCTTACCTTCTTTAAAGTTCTTCTTTATTTGTTCCCGCTCTTTAAAATATTCAGACCAATCAATTAATTCACCGTTGTATCCCTCTTTTATGACAGGTAATAATTTAGCTTTGGAATTATTACCTATTGTGCAGCAATATATGTTGTTAAGGTTAAAACATAAGTGTCTGTCTATTTGTTGGCAATATTTATATTTCATAATTACTTCCTATTTGATAACAATATTCACAAGCTTACCGGGAACCGTTATTATTTTAACAATTTCTTTACCGGCTGTTAAATCCTTTATTTTGGGACTGTTTAAAGCAGTTTTTTCAAGTTCCTCTTTTGAAAGTTCAGCATCAACTTCAATTCGGTCTTTAACTTTGCCGTTAATTTGAACAACAAGAGTAATTGTGCTGGTTTTCGCAAGACTATCCTCATATTTTGGCCATTCAAGTTTATGAACGGAATCTTTGCCGCCTAAACCCTCATATATTTCTTCGGACATATGGGGCAGAACAGGAGCAAACATCTTTAAGAATGTTATAAGTGCGTAACTTAAAACTTCTTTATCCTCGTTATTAAGTTCTTGTTTTGAAGCAAGATAATCATATAATACATTTGTAAATTCTCTGTATTTAGATATTACCGTATTAAACTGAAATTCATTTGCAATATCCTGCGAAACCTTTTTAATTGTCATGTGTACTTCGCGGATTAAATCGTTGTTTTCCTTAGATAGCGATTTAACGTCCGGCAAATTATAGTTTAAATCAATATTGTTTTGATTTTCGCTATATAAGCGCCATAATCTGTTTAAGAATTTATAGCAGCCTTCAACACCTGCATCTGACCAATCAAAGTCTCTGTTTGGCGGTGAATCTGAAAGTATAAATAATCTTGCGGTATCTGCACCGTAATTTCTGAATATCTCGTCAGGATCTACCGTATTGCCTTTTGATTTTGACATTTTTGAACCGTCTTTTAAAACCATACCTTGCGTTAAAAGGTTTTTAAACGGTTCATCTATATTAATAATTCCTAAATCTCTTAAAGCCTTAGTGAAAAATCTTGAATATAATAAGTGCAAGATAGCGTGTTCAATACCGCCGACATACTGGTCTATAGGCGCCCAGTAGTGAAGGATATCTTTATCAAACGGGGCATCTTGGTTTCTGGCATCCGTATATCTGTAGAAATACCAGTTAGAACACATAAAAGTATCCATTGTGTCGGTTTCTCTTTCGGCTCTGCCTCCGCATATCGGGCAAGTTGTATATTTAAAGCTTTCTGATGTCTTAACGGGAGACATACCTTTTACGCTGAAATCTACATCTTCGGGAAGTAAAACGGGTAAATCTTTTTCATCTACGGGAACCGTACCGCATTTTGGACAATATACAATAGGAATAGGTGTTCCCCAGTATCTTTGTCTTGAAATTAACCAGTCACGGAGTCTGAATTGAACTTTTGCTTCTCCGAAACCGCCTTTTACCGCTTTATCAATAATTACCTGTTTCGC
>CANRHJ010000153.1 GCA_947630355.1 Candidatus Gastranaerophilales bacterium
CGGAAGTTCTCATTACCCTCGTTATAGTTGGCGTTATTGCCGCAATTACAATTCCTACGGTTATTGCTAATTCAAAAAAGCATGAAACAATTACAGGAATAAAAAAAATGTATTCGGCTTTAAATAGTGCAAATCTAAGAGCCAAAGCGGACGGAAATGATTGGGAATTTTGGGCCGAGTCAGATTCTGCAAATCAAGATGTTGAATTTTTCACAAGAGAATACGTGTTACCATACTTTAATTATATGAAGACAGAAAGAAAAGGTGACAGATTTTATGTATATTTGACTGACGGCAGTTATATGTACGTTCAAAATGGCGGATGTATGGATTTTTATTTTGATGTTAACGGAGAAAAGAAACCAAATGTAGTAGGACGGGACATATATGACTTTATATATTGTTACTATAATGAATCAAGTACTCATATAAAAGGCAGAATAATTCCTCATTTATATGAAAACGGCTCAAGAGAACAAGCTTTGGCACATTGTAAAGCTGGAGCGTGGATGTGTACAGAATTACTATATTATGACGGCTGGGAGTTTAAAGATGATTATCCTTATAAAATTTAATATACCGGCTGTTTATTTTCCCATAATATCTGAAAATTTACTTACTCCGCCCATATTAGGCAAACACTGTATAATTATTGTATTATTATGTAAACCATCTAATGAAAAAGCTGATTTTGTTTGGTCATATACTAAGGCTATTGCATATACATCAAAACCCGGCTTATTAGGTTTTCTAAAACCGTTCACATCAAATCCTATAATCGGATACCAATCTTTATTTAAGCCATAAAAAAATACTATACTTCCGTCATTTAAGACATAAGCACTGCTTGATTTTATGGAAGCAGCATTAAAGCTATTGCATCCATCCACCGCTGTCCACGTATAGTCCGGAACACATCCGTTTTCGTATGCATTACTATCACATCTTTTTGACAGTACAAGGTGAGATAGTAAATCTTCATAAAAGCTGGGACATTCAGAACGATTAGAACTTCCTGTATTTTTATAATAAAAACAATCGGGAATTGTACCATTGTCAAATGCTGTTTTATTAACTGCATTATTTAGAGTTGAGTATGTTTTTTTAAATTGGTTATTTAAAATATTACGGTTTACACTTGAATTTAATGCAGATATTGTAATTGCGGCAATAACGCCGATAATAACCAGGGTAATGAGAACTTCCGCTAATGTAAAGCCAATATTGGGTTTTAGCTTTTCATGGGGGGGGGTAAGCGTTTATCCATAAAGTTTTTCTCCTTTTTTTATCAATTATACAAAAATATTCATATTAATTCAATAAAAACTAATGAAACAAATACCTGACAGAAAATTTCATTTTTTTAATTTTTAAAAAGAGATTATTAATAAATAAAAAAATAAAATTCTCGGCTCGGTATTTGTTTTTGTATTGCTAAACTCAGCCTAAGGCTCCGCTAAGCAGCGCTCCGCCTTGCTGCTGCTTCGTTAAGCAATAAAACGAAACGAAATACAGGCTCTCGAATTTCATTTTTTTTATTTATTTTTAAATGAATTTTTAATTATACTCTTTTACCCCCGCCCCCAACACACGGCGCAATAATAAAAAGCAACAATAATTTTATTTATTATTCGAATATTCCGTAAATTCTGCGTTTACCGCGCCTAAAATCAGAGTGCGGTTAGGCAGCGGAAGTATTTCTACTCCCCATAAATATACTTTTGTCATTATTACTTTTATTGCGTGCTTTTCTTCGGGGATGATTTTATAAATATAGTATATTGATTTATCTTTTGTCAGAAAATAACAGTTATTGGACGGAATGTATTTGAAAAATGTTATTTCGCTTCCGACATTTCTTGCATAATAAATTTTTTCTTTTGCCTGTTCGTCATATTCATATATTGAAATTCCGTTTTTATCTTTTTGGGCAAGGATAATTTTGTTATTATTTAATTTTATTGCTGATAGTATTTTTACTTTTTCATATATATTATTTTGGCTGTATATTTCATATTTTAAGGTTTTTTTATCCAATCTGCTTAAATGATTAAAATTGGCAAAATATATGTAGTTTTCATCATCAAACAGATATGCTTCGCCTGTTTTTACGTTTTCTTTTACTTCAATTGAATTTGTTTTAGGGTTATATATTTCAACAAAGTCATTGTTTAGTTTCCCGATTAAAATATTATTATCAGGCAAAATTACAGAAAATGAGTTTTTATTGTCAAGTTTAGCTTTTGTCGAAGGGCCTTGTTTTACGGTATTATTTTCTAAATCTATTATTTCTGTTGTGCGGTTATGACTTGTATCTGTTCCGAAATAATATTTCCCGCCGTATACTAAGATTTTGTTTTTATTTACGGGTATTAAATTATGAAGTATTCTTGTGCGAAGAAGTCTTAATTTCGGTTTTTCTTTTATATTTAGATTAGTGTGGGGAATATCAAGCAAAAATACTTCGTTGCCTTTTATTTCGGAGTTGGGAATTCCGCCTGTAATTACGGCTCTTTTATCATCAAGCATAATAGCAGAACTTAACGGGGCTATATTATAGCTGTAATAATAACCTATCCGCTCTGAGTTACTTGAGTACATCCCTATTTTCTCATGATTATTGTATGAGTGTGAACTTTCTATTTTTTCATATTTTGTTTTATGTGAAAAATTTGTATTGTTTGCGATTAAATTAAGGGTTTGTTCAGATTTTAAATCTCTTAAAGTAACCTCAAAATTTATAGGTTTATCTTTTGCACTTTGCAGGGTATAAAATTCATACGATTTTTGGGAGCTTATTTTCTTTCCGATGAGTGATTTTGTATATGCTTCTGACTTTCTTTTGTATGATTTATTTTTATACATTGTATATGGCATTTTTAGTGTGTCATAGGATAATTCAACAACCGCAGCGGGAATAATTAAAGGACACATTACGGAAACCAATGATGTAAATACCGTGTTTTCACTAAGAAGATTTCTTCTTAAACTCTTCAATGCCTCTTTATCTGTACTGTTATTAATTTTGGTCTCTTTGATTACTTCATATTTATTATTAGTGTTATTCACTATTTTATATTTGGTTATAAGAAAAGAATTTTCGTTTGAGTCATTTTCAATAATGTTATATACGGTTTCTTCTTCTTTATTTAAGTAGACGTTTTGTTCCTGCGCAAACGCTAAAGGTGCTTGCACGGAAACAAAAAATATTAAAATGAAATAAACAAAAAATTTTCTTAAAACCATAATCAATCCTTTAATTATATATTTTTATTTTTTATATTTACCTTCCCGGTGTAAAATATTGTATCAAATTTTTTTCGGGCGGGGGAGAAAAAAAGAGATAAAAATTCTTAATTATAATCTTTTTCAAATTATCTTTCCGAACGAAACAGAATCTGTAGTTGCTGCTATTAAAGGCAGATTAATAAATATGTTACAATTGTAAATTTTTTTTTAACATGAGTAAATTTCTTATTCTAAAAATACTTTATATATGTAAGGTAGATTTTAGGTGTTAGGTATGGTTAAAAATTTAAGTCTTGAAATTGAGAAACAATCTGATTTGAAAAACAATCCTGTAAATCAGAGTGATATAAACCATAATACTGATGACAATATCAGTATATTTTCACCAAGCTCTATTGATTTTTCATATATAAACGAAGATATATTGAATGAGAAATTGCAGTCAATAAAAGAAGAAAACGGCTGTGTAAGAAATATTTGGGATAAATTTAAGTGTTTATTCGATGTCGGAACAAACAGTGAAAAATGTGAAGAAACAATAGAAAAATATAAAAACGGTGAAATTTCTTTTGATGATGCCATGAATGAAATAGAAAAATATAATCAAAAACAAGACAGTAGTTTGAATTTATTTTCTAATATAGCAGCAAGTTTTGCGGCAATTGCGGCAGGTACGGCGGCAGCAGCTGCGGTAATAGCAACAGGCGGTGCTGCTGCGCCTTTAGTGGTTGCGGCATTAGCCGGAGCCGGTGCCGGTGCCGTTACAAAAACAGCATTTAAAACAACCGACAGAGCAACAAACGAGATTAAAGGTGATGCGTTGGATGCCAAACAGATTTCCAAAGATGCCTTATCCGGAGCTGTAACAGGTGCTATTGCAGGTGCAACAATGGGGAATGGTGCTGCTTGTTCAACACTTAAAGAATCGGTTTTAGTTTCAGCAGGCAGGGCTGCTAAAACAGGGGTAATTACAGGCAGTGTTTCAGGTGCTTCAAATTATGCCATTGAGTGTGCTTTTG
>CANRHJ010000154.1 GCA_947630355.1 Candidatus Gastranaerophilales bacterium
CGGGAAAATATAGAACAACGGAAAGAAATATAGGTGCTGCACCTTATCAAATACAGCCAAAGTTAAGAATTTTAATTGATGACATTAAATTTTGGATAGAAAATAAAACTTTTACCGAAAAAGAAATTGCAGTAAGATTTCATCACAGATTAGTTCAAATACATCCGTTCCCTAACGGAAACGGCAGAATTTCCCGTTTAATGGCGGATTTGTTAATGCGTAAATTAGGGCAAAGTGAGTTAAATTGGGGTTCGGGAAATTTAGCAAAGATTTCAGATATAAGAAAAAAGTATATTTCGGCATTACAAGAAGCTGACAGAGGAAATTATGACAGTTTATTGAAGTTTGTTGAATAATTGTCTGCCTTGCTTCTGGAGGGGGCAAAAGTGGTATAATTATTTTGTTTACAAATGCAGGTGTTTTTAGGGGTGATGATAAAAAAATTGTCCGAAAAAGTTTACTTTCTCCAGAAAACACTACCTTTTTTAATTTTGCATAAAATGGTAGAATAAGATAAACGTTATTAAGGAGTGAAAAATGAAAAATATAATTATAGTAAACGGTTCTCCAAGAAAAAATTGGAACACGGCAAAAATGTGCGAAAGCTTTGCCAATGGCGTTAAAGAAGCGAATGGTGAAGCTGAAATTATTAATCTTTATGACGTTGATTTTAAAGGATGCAGAAGCTGTTTTGCCTGTAAGTTAAAAGAAGGTAAAAACTTTGGCAGATGCTCTTATCCTGACGGATTAACACCGATACTGGATAAAATATCCGCTGCAGACGGTCTTGTAGTTGCAAGTCCAATTTACTGCTCAGATGTAACGGGGGTTACAAGATGTTTTATAGAACGTCTTACCTTCCCATTCTTTGAATACAAAGAGGGGTATCCTTCAATTGCCCCTAAAAAACTTAAAACAGCTATGATTTATACTATGAATGTATCTGAAACCCTTTCAAATCAAATGTATCCTGATATGTTTGATAAAACAGAATTTATGATAACTACCGTATTTGGAAAACCCGTTAGAATTTTCGCCTATAATACATATCAATTCAGCGATTATGATAAATATGTTGTTGAAGTTTTTGATAAAAATGAAAAATTAAAACAACTAGAACAACAATTCCCAAAAGACCTTCAAAGAGCATTTGAAGCAGGGAAAAATATGATTGAAAGCATTTAAAATCCTAAACAACCTAGTTGGAAAAAGGAAAATAGGAATTTGATGATGAGTTATGAAGAAGAGAATAAAAAAGCAGAAAAGATAAATAAGCAGGGTTGGTGGAGAAATGTTGGGTTAGCGCAGCGTAACCCAACATTTAATAATATTTTAATTACGTCAGCTTAAAACTCCGAATAATGAAAATCTGAATTTCAGCATAGGCTCGCGAACTCGCTTCGCTCAAACAGCGCTCGCCTTGATGTTTCTTCAATTCGATTTTCTGTTATTCTCCGTAAAAGCTTCCTTTAATTAAAATATTTTGCATTATAAATTAATTGTAGGTTGGGTTAGCGAAGCATAACCCAACACTTAACAATATTGTAAATTCATAAAACTAAAAAGCACCCCGATACGGGGCGCTTTTTTATTTAATGCACATTTTTTAACTTCAAACATCATTAAATAACTCTTTTATCGGGATTTTATAAGCAATACTTGTTCTTATAATATATTTAAGAGTCAAATTCCTTTTTCCCGTTTCGACCTTTGCGATGTGTTCGCGTTCATAATTTGTCTTTTCCGCAAAAACATTTTGAGAATGCTTGGTTTGCTTCCTATAATTTCTGATACTTTGAACCAAAACATTCATAATTTCCTTTTCTTCTTTTGTATACATTGGCTGTTCTCCTTTCTTTTTTGCTCTGTATACAAAAAGGATTTTAAATAACAAATTGGATTGCAAACAATCTTTTAAAAATAGAAAAAATTAAAGAGGGTATTAAAACTTTACCCATTAACTTTATACTATTGAACTCATAAAATAATTATTTGCGAAGCTATAAGTTTTTTTGAAATGTATAAAAATAAAGGAAGAAATTATAAAAATTTTTTATTTTTTTCTGCTCAAATTTGTTAACAGAATATCATTATAAGTCCAGTATGCATAACCATTATAGTGAGTACCCGAATATTGAAGTTCTTGCATTAATTTTATAGTTAAGCCGCTAAGGCTATATTCTTTCTTATTGTAAATTACTTTATTATTTTCCCCTACCTTACATTTTATTTTTTTGTTTTTAGTAAAAATCAACTCGGAACCGGGTAAAATTTTATATTTATCAAATTTAAACTTTTCTGAAATTTGTTTTTTCTCTTCTTTTTTATGTAATTGTTTCTTTTGTTCATTTGTATATATATCAGAGTTATTTACAGGAATTTTTCTGCCTTTCATAAGATCCAAAACAATCATTGACAGAATTTCATCTACTAAATTAGGTGCAATATTAAAAAATTCTTTTTTCTTATGCATTTTATCGGTATTTCTTTCAACACCTTTATATATTTTATGTAAAAGTTCTTCAACTTTTTTATAATTTTCAACTTCATAAGCAACATAACATTCAAAAGCACCCGGAACTCCTGTTCCTCTGCTTAAATTTTTGTCCTTGTATAAAGGATTGGTTAAAATATAAACAATACCTTTTTCTTTCATATTAACCTCTCGTTTTAGAATAGCGTAACATTTTTAATATACAAATGCAAATATTGATTTAAACAATAAGGTAAAAAGGGTAGTCGTTTAATTTGCAATGGGGGGGGGGCAGGAGTGGTATAATTACTTTGTTTACAAATTCAGGTGTTTTTATGAGTGAAGATGAAATACATAAAATAATTGAATTTAATTTGACAGAGAGTTTATATTACAGATTTGTAGTAATAACTTTTGCAATTTGGCTTGCTATTGAAAGTATTTGTGCTTTTTTAAATCCCGGCGGACCTACATACGGTTATGCAGTTGCAGTTAACGGATTCTTATGTTTAATTGTAATAGTTTATCTCTCATTAATAATTTTGTGTGTAGATTTTATTTTCACAGAAAAAGTTCAAGCTAAAAAATCAATTAATAATAAATTTTTAAAATTATTAAGTCGGATTTTGTTTGTATTTTATTATTTTTTAACTATTCCGATATTAATTATATCATTTAGATTGCTGATAATTTTCTTTATTTTATTGGCATTAAGTTTAATATATTATTTTAATAGAATAAAAAAACTGAAAAATAATTGCTAGAGCAAGTAGGTTAGCGCAGCGTAACCCAACAATAGTAATATTTTAATTATATCAGCTTAAACTTCGAATAATGAAAATCTGAATTTCAGTATAGGCTCGCGAACTCGCTTCGCTCAAACAGCGCTCGCCTTTGATGTTTCTTCAATTCGATTTTCAATTATTCTCCGTAATAGCTTCCTTTAATTAAAATATTTTGCATTGTAAATCAATCGTACAAAAATTGTAAATTCATAAAACTAAAAAACACCCCACATCGGAGTGCTTTTTATCAGACTTGAGCCAAATTTGTTATTTTTGAGTGTCGTCTTTCATTCTTAAAGTCCAAACCATATCAAATCTTGGTTTATCGCCTGTTTGAGATAGATAATAAGAGAAGTTTTAATTTTTAAATTAATATTAAGAAATTTTTACATATACCTGAAATCATGTATTTATCATGGTTCTGGTTATATTTGGAATTGAACAAAATAATATTTTTATTCGATATATCTTGAAAAGTTGTGAAAAAGATTTATACTGAAAATATAGATTATTAATTTTAGGTGTAATGCCTGTAAATAATGGTTTTGAAAAAATAGATATTAATAAAACCGTTAATTTGTTGTGGTTACATAAGTCAAGAGAAGGAGAGATAAAAATGGCAACATGGGACGAGAGTGAGCATCCAGCGGATTTTGCGTAGGCTGATTGAACGAAGTGAAAGAATGCCGAAGTAACGCCGAAATAGTGAGCGAAAGTTTTATATAAATAAAACGTAGCGAACGACTTGAAGGCGTGAAGCAATAATCCAAGACAGAGACAACAAGGGTAAATTCACATTTAAAAACGGAGGAGCTTCATCAGGCGGTTCAAAAAACAGTTCTTTAAGCAGAGAAGATATACTATATCCTACAATGAAAGCTAAAGAGCCAAATTATAATGATATATTTAATGGACTTGGAAATTATAATAATGAAAATTTATCACGAGAAGATATATTATATCCTACAATGAAAAGCAAAAAAGACGAAGGAAT
>CANRHJ010000155.1 GCA_947630355.1 Candidatus Gastranaerophilales bacterium
TTGCTTCCGTTCCGATTTTTTTCAACATTGAACCGTTT
This sequence comes from Candidatus Gastranaerophilales bacterium, assembly GCA_947630355.1. GTDB lineage: Bacteria > Cyanobacteriota > Vampirovibrionia > Gastranaerophilales > Gastranaerophilaceae > Avigastranaerophilus. Next base: position 39 of record CANRHJ010000155.1, read on the forward strand.
TTTCCTATTATTATTCCTTTTTGAGTTTCCTGTTCAACTATAATTTTAGCCGTAATACGATCAAGATTTTCTTTTTCTTCATATCTTTCAATAATAACAGCGACACTGTGGGGAACTTCATCGTGAGTATTTAACAGTATTTTTTCCCTGATTAGCTCGCGTGCAATATTTCGCATTGTTTCATCGGTTATTTCGTCATCTTCATATACCTTTTCACCTGCAGGGAGCTTTCTTATTATGTTTTTTATTAAAGTATCAAAGTTTCTGCCGGTTTTAGCCGAAATTTTTATACAAGGATAATTTTTATCAAACATTGTTTTATAAGTCAAAAGATTTTCTTCACGTTTATTTAAATCTTTTTCAAGATCATACTTATTTGAAACAATAAGCATTTCACCTTTGTATGGTTTTAAAACATTTTCAACAATCCACTTATCGCCCCTTCCTGCCGATGTTGAACCGTCAACGACAAACAAAAGCAAATCAACATCGGGAATAGCACTTTTTGCCTCATCAACAAGGCATTCCCCCAATTTATCAATAGGTTTGTGAATTCCCGGAGTATCGACAAAAACAATTTGAGCTTCTTCGGTTGTTAAAATTCCGTTAATCCTTCTCCTTGTAGTTTGCGCTTTATTCGTAGCTATAGCAATCTTTTGACCGACTAATCTGTTAAGAATAGTGGATTTACCGACATTAGGGCGGCCTATTATTGCAACATATCCGAATTTATAATGTTTCATTTTCTTCCGCTGTTTCCGTTGCTTGCGGCTCTGCTTCAACAAAAGGAGTATCTTTTCTCATAATAACTCTTGAAATTCTAATTCCGTCAAGCTCAATAACTTCAAAAGAAAGATTTTTATCTTCAACCTTATCTCCTATTTCGGGTTCACGTCCTATGAGCCCGAAAACATAGCCGCCGATTGTCTGAAAATCTTCACTCGGTATATCCAAATCATACTTTTCATTAATGTCCTCAATATCCATTTGAGATGAAACGTTTAAAGTATTATCATCAATCTTAATAAGTTCAGGAGTCGGAGATTCGTCAAACTCATCATAAATCTCACCCACAATTTCTTCCAATATATCTTCAACGGTGACAATACCGGCAATACCTCCATGTTCATCAACTACGGCAGCTATCTGATTTTTCGTTGTTGTAAAATCATTTAATAAATCGCTTATAAACTTATTTTCGGGAATTATAAGAATTTCTCTTGCAAGTGATTTAATTTCAAAATTTTCTTGCTCATAAGTTTTATCTCTAAGCGCCTTTAAAGCATCCTTTGCATTAATAACACCTATTAAATTATCAACCGTATCTTCATAAATCGGGATACGGGTATGCCCTGACTCAATAATAACATCAATCAATGTATTAAGATTATCTTCCGCATCAATAAATTGAACCTGAGGACGGGGAACCATAATTTCTTTTACAACTGTTTGAGCAAAAGAATAAAAGTTTGAAAGCATATTAGCTTCCTTATTATCGATAACTTCTATTTTTTCGCCTTCCTGAATAATCTTATCAAATTTATCTTCCCAATTTTCCTCTGCATCATTAGAGTCAATTTCAACAGATACGTGTGAAATATTATTAACATGTTTTCTTATCTTACGCTCAACCATCTCAGCAATATCATCGGCTTCCTTAACCTGAATTTCAGGATCAACTTCAATCTTAATATTAACAATTAACCCGGAAGTCCCCATATTCATGGTTTTTAACTCTTTAACACAGCTGACACAGTGGAGATTTTCAGTAACTTGTTTGATAATTTGTTCAACTTGAGGCTCCGCAGATAAACCCGTTAAAAGGTTAACATTGTTCTTTAACATGTAGCCTGCCAAGAACAAAAGCATGGAAGCAATAATGCCGGAAGCAATACCATCCGGAATATGCGCCAAGTTATGAGGCAAAATATATTTTGATATTGAAACCGCAGCAAATGCAACAATAACACCAGTTAAAGCTACTACATCTTCGTACCAAACATATTTTGTTGTAGGAGTGTTAATTTTATGAACATATTTTACGGATTTTATAAAATCAATTAAAGGGTTTTTGTGTTCAATTTGAGATTCGTCAAGAACTGCGTGAACCGCACTGTTAACAGCCCAACTTTCAAAACATATACTGCAAATAAGTATTACAGCTAAAGCGTGGTAATTGTTCAAAAGCTGTTCAACCTCTTTGGTATTAATAAAAATCTTATCGTAAGCACTGTAGAGCGAAACAGCAGCACCAAAAAACATTAATATACAAGCTATGATAGTCCAAACATTAGTTTCCAGTCCGTGTCCGAAAGGATGAACCCTGTCTGAAGGCCTTGAACCTCGCTTCAATCCAACCATAAGACAAATACTGTTAAAAGAATCCACCCCTGAGTGAACAGCTTCAGCAAACATAGCAGAACTTTTCGTAAAATACCAGGAAGCAAATTTAATCAAAGTAATAAAAATATTAGCTAAAAAAGCCCGAACTACTGCTCTGAATTTAAGATTAACATTTTGTTTTTTTTCAAGATTATCCGCGGCAGGTTCTACACTTTGGTTTTCCTGTGCGGAGTTTGAGTCTGATGTCATTTTTACCCTTATATAACGAGGTATATTATAAAATAAATAAATAAAAATGTCTATTGTGATAAATATAATGGTTTACAAGGCAAAATGAACTATTTACCATTGTTTTTTATAAACTTTTAATCTGAAATAGTCATATGGCGCCAATATTGCCCAAACACCGGCACATGATGCTCCATAGGATAAATTAATAAAAATGCTGATGATATATAATAAAACACTCAGAGCTAATGTATATATTATTGCTTTTAACCACATTCCCTTCAAAAGGTAGTAAAACGGACCAAAAAATCCTGCCGCTAATAAAGTCCAAATCCCTCCATTTTTAAAATAAATTGAACATAAAATCTCCATACTTCGAGATTGTTGATATTCTTTATTAAACTGTAAAAAAACTTTATCATCACAGCAATATTTGTTTATTATTTTAAATCTGGTTTTCCAGGACTCACTTACGTTTAAATTATCTATTACAATATCATCAATCATATAAATTTCTCCTTAAGAATAATAATACCCTCTCCCGAAGAAAAATGTAAAGAAAAAGGTTTAAAATTTTTTTTTTAGTATTAAAATAATATTATTGAATAATTGAAAATTAAATACTAAATCGGGATACTCTGCCGAGCAAAATGATTAAGTATCATTTTGCGAGAGGTAGCAGCTTGGTCCCAAGCTCATTGAAAATTAAATAAAAATTATTGAAATGTAGCGAGCTTGACTCTGCCAACGAAAAAGATACAGTGTATCTTTTGAGGAGAGGTAGCAGCTTGGTCCCAAGCTCATTGAAAATTAAATACTATATCGGGATGTAGCGCAGCTTGGTAGCGCACCGTGTTCGGGTCGCGGGGGTCGCAAGTTCGAATCTTGTCATCCCGATTTCTTAAGGATTTTGCGTAGTCTGAAACGTAGCGAAATACCGAAGTAACACCGAAATAACGAACGACTTTTGCGAAACAAATATTGAGAGACATGAAGTTGTGAAACAATAATCCTTTTTTTATTTAACTGCTCGCAAGTTCTCACGCTTCGCACAACTCTAAACAAAATTGTTAAAAGAGTTGTTGCTCACCTGATGTGAGGCTGTATGGCTTACGCCTACACCATCATAAAAATCTTGTCGTTCCGACCATTTTTAAAGGCTTTTAGTAAATCTAAAAGCCTTTTTATTATGTTATTAAAAATAAAACTGTCTGTTATTATCAAAATGGTATGAAAAGACACAATATTATTTAATGACTTTAGTTCTATATAATATAATATAAAGAACCTTTTCTCGGCATTCCTACGGCATATTTATCAGATGTTTCAGCACCGAGTTTATCCGCTATTGAACCTTTTCTCGCCATTCCTACAGCATATTTATCAGATGTTTCAGCACCGAGTTTATCCGCTATTGAACCTTTTCTCGCCATTCCTACGGCATATTTATCAGATGTTTCAGCACCGAGTTTATCCGCTATTGAACCTTTTCTCGCCATTCCTACAGCATATTTATCAGATGTTTCAGCACCGAGTTTATCCGCTATTGAACCTTTTCTCGCCATTCCTACAGCATATTTATC
>CANRHJ010000156.1 GCA_947630355.1 Candidatus Gastranaerophilales bacterium
ATTAAATCGGAAGAATCCTGAATATCTTCCAACGGTTCAAATACATTATAATTGGTATTTTTTTCGTCAGTATCCGTATATTCCGTCTCGTTATCGGTATTTATTTCCGGTTCTTCTTTAATATATTTTATTTCGTTTTCTTCCGATGTTTCATTTTCTTCTATGCCTTCAAGGAAATTCCAATCTTCTTCCGTCAAATCATTATCTTGCATTTCGGAAGTATTATCTTCATTTTTATATTCAATATTCGGCAGTTGGTTTTCTTCGTGGAAATTTTCTAATACAGGTTGTTCTGATTGTGTTTTTATCTCTTCTTTTATCTCTTCTTGTATATCTTCTTGTCTTTTCTCTTGGCTTTCCTCTATCTTCTTATTTTCAAATTCAACCAGCAGCGGCAAATAAAGTGTTGTTTCGCCGTATAATATGTATTCGTTATTATTTATTTTGTTTAACAATGAATTGTAATATTCCTGCTCTGTTTCATACATAGAGGGCTTTAACATTATCCTGTTAAGACACAGCGATTTTATTATGCTTCTGTATTCACTGTCATAAGATGATGAAATAATCGGTACTATGTTTTGCTTATTGTATAACTTCTCCACGTACTTTTTATCCGGACATATATCATCAATATTTAAAAATAAATAACTTTTTTCTTTTATAAGATTTGTAATTGTGTGCAGTATAAATTTATACCATTTTTCTTGTATATCGGATAAATCAATTATAACTGTTTTTGATTTTGTTATTTCCTCGTTTATTTTGTCAAAATCGTTTTTAGTATTCGCAAAGATGTTATCTTGAGAATACATCCACAATTTATTTCTTAATAACATTAATCCCGAATTAGGGTTCTGTAAAAACTCACTATCCACTACCTTTTTAAACATATCAAACGGTATAAATTTTTCGTCTAAAGAGTTAATATATTCTCGTATATCCAATAAGATACTTTGTACCGTTGTTTTATCATTCATCGAACAGTCATTTATATCGTTTTCAAGAATTGTATCAACGGCATCGGTATTTAGCGGAAGTTTTATTTCTTTTGATATCTTTAACACGGATGAATTGGATATTGAACTGTATTTACCGTTAAAATCGGGAATTATTACATTTTTATTGTTCTTATATAATTCTTGTATTAGTTTTTTAATTATATTAAAAGACTTATCCTTTTTATCCGATATTATATATGCTTTTTTATCAAAGAATTCCGTTCCTGTTTCTACCTTACAGTTCGGATGATTTGACAAATTCCCGAAATTTATGTTTTTATCCTGCGATTTTATTAATTCTATTATTTCTTCGGGATTTATATATATAATTTTTGAATTTTTAGAAGGGATATAACCGTTATAATATGACAGATTATCTTCACTGTCGATAAATAAAGCAAGTCTTACGTCGGCTATATTATCATCCTGATTGTTTGATGTTTCAACATTAATTACTTGTGCAATTATTCCGTGAGAATTATCTTCTAACAATACAAAATCAGACGGAAGTAAATTATTTTCGGCAGAATTATACATAATTTTAGCTATATTATTCTTTACTTCAACTATCTGCATCCGTCACCTCATAATTGTAGCATTATATTAGAAAGTTTGTTATAATTATACTACATATTAAATTTAATACAAATCATACGCCGACACTATTTATAACCGTTTATTTTATAATCTTTTATTACTATGAAAAATAATTATCCGGACTATACAAAATTAATAGAATACAATCGCAATAACCTGACTGAACAAATTCACAACGGAATTATTTTACATATTAATAAAGACAGGATTATCAATAAAATAGGTGACGATAATAATTATAGGTTTTATCATCGTTCTTGCATGAAGCCGTTTCAGGCCTCTTTGCTTTTGGATTTGAATTTGGATAAAAAATATAATATTGATGAATCCGAACTTGCCGTATGTGCAGCTTCTCATACCGGAGATTTAATCCATCGGGAAAAAATTCTTTCACTGCTTGCTAAAGCCGGTTTCAAAGAAGACGACTTACTTTGCTTACCTCATGAACCATTGAGCAAAGAGGAAAACAAACGATTGATTAAATTAAATTTACCTTTCGATAAATTACATAATAACTGCTCAGGTAAACACTCAGCCATGCTTATTATCTGCAGGCATTTTAATTATGATATATCAAATTATACCGATTTTGAGCATCCGCTTTTTTCGCTTATCCTTAATCAAGTTATGTCCTTATGCGAATTAAGCCGCGAAGATATTTCAATAAGCAAAGACGGCTGCGGACTTCCCGTTATTGCTTCCGATTTATTCTCTCTCGGACGGGGTTTTCTGAATTTATTTTCCGACACTAAATATGAAAAGTTAAAAAATGCATTTCTGAGATATCCGTATTTAATCGGCGGCAGCGGCAGATTAGATTCCGAAATAATTAATGCGGGTTCAGATATCATAGCAAAGGTTGGTGCCGGAGGTCTTTGTGTGGTCGTAAATTTAAAAGATAAGGAAGCCCTCGTTGTTAAAATCGCCGATTCAAACATGGAAGCACGCGCTTTTGCCGTTATTTATTCTTTGCTTCAGCTCAATTGGATTAAATCGGAAAATATAAATTCTTCAAATCTAAAAAAACTCGTTTGTAATAAGATAACAACACAGACGGGGGAAGTCATTGGTAATATCTTACCTTGCTTTGATATAAATACGAAAAGCAAGTAAAATATCTTAAAATATTTTACTTGCTTATTATTTCCGGACATTTTGTGCCGATTATTATGCGAATGTACCGAAAGAATCTTCCACGTTCTTGGAGATTACTTGTTTTATTGAATCAACTTCTTTTTCAACCGCACTTTCTTCGGTTTGAACTTGTTCAAGTCTTAACTCAAGAACTTTATCACGTTTTTGTATATCAGTCATGGCGTTTTCATATTCAGCTTCCGCTGCGGCATCATCCGATGTATCGTAAACTTCTGAAATATTTGAAGAACCTTGCCATTCAGTAGAATCCCAGCCTGTATCGGATGAGGGATTTGCCTGCTGCAGCAACCATTGACCGGATGTAAGCATTTCATGTAAATATTTAGGATCTGATACATTTTCATCAAATAAGAAATGTTCGTTGTCATTTTTTATTGAAACATCTATATTTGATGTTAAATTTAATGTTAAATTTTCCTGTGAATAATGTTCAGTGTAGTATTGATACAATTTGTCCAAATCCCAGCTGCCCATTTCATTCGCCGTATCCGCATCCAAATCGGTCATATAGGTTGTAATGAACTGAGCGGCAGATTGAAATTTCTCCGTTTTATCTTTTCCTTCTTCATCTTTCGATATTACTTCCAAAGTATATGCTTGTTTCGGAACAACTACATTACCGTCAAGGTCAACTATTCTCATTCCGAGACCTGAAAACGGATCTTTATTAACCAAAATATCGTATGTAAGCTGCTGAGCTTCTATAACGCCTTCTTTGTTCATTATATTAGCTTGCATAATCCTGTTATTCATCGCATCATTATATTTATCAGCAACTTCTTTCGTCTCTGATGCTAAATTTAAACGCTGTTGAGCAATCTGCTGACCTTCATAGATAAGGTCACTCATTCTTGCCGTTAAACATAAATACCGTCCTTGTGATGCCGCTAATCCCATTTTATTGTTACTCCTTATTTTTATATTAATTATGTCGGCATTTTTTTCTCAAAACTTGAGTATTTTATTTAATTTTGTAACATAACTTAATATAATTTTAAAGGAAACTTCTCTTGACAAAGTGGGGCTTTAAGCAAGGCTGGCAGATGCAAAATGCACTTTAGCCTTCAAATCAAAAATGCGTATATTCTCAATCATTATAATATTTATATGTTTCGTGCGGTTATACTAGCCGATATCCCATCTTCCGCAAGTTCCGCCCCAACGAGCTATTATTTTATCCGTCTTGTTGTTAAGTTCATGCGATTTAATATTACCTTCAACTATCGTTATTACTTCGCAATTGTTAGAGCATCCGCCGCACTGGTTTGTATAAGAGTTAAATTCAATATCACCGACCGAAAAGCCTTTAAATGTTGTCGGTTTTTCATTATATTGATGATTTTCCATAGCCAGAAGTGCCGCACCTATTGCTCCCATTGTTTGATGGTTTTCCGGTACCACTATTG
>CANRHJ010000157.1 GCA_947630355.1 Candidatus Gastranaerophilales bacterium
TTGATCATGGTGTCGGTATAATGACATTCCATTCATCTTGTATTAACTATTCAAATGCAATAGAAAGAGCTTTTCGCGAAGCTCCAATGGCTGATATGGACTTTTCAATTGATTGCGCTTCAAGAGAACTTTATAAAAAAATTAAGAGAATTGATGCTTTCGATCAGGTAATTGAAAACCTTAAAAGATATTTGGCTTGCTCCGAAAAAGCTAAAGATTCTCTTATTGCTAAATATATTATTGTCGACGGTTTAAACGACAATATAGATGAAATTTCACAATGGTTAGATTTAATGTATAAAATAGGAATTAGAGTTACAAAAGTTGATGTAAACTTTAAAAAATTCTTCCCTGAATTCCATCATTCGGATCCCACTGTTCCGGAACATTATTATAAAATGCTTGGAGTTTACAACAGGAAAATTAAAGAATACGGAATCAGAGATTGCAGCTGGGAATTTACCAAACGAATTCTTAACGACGGTAAATTGGTTTAATATACTATGATAAAATACTTTCTTTTGAATTTTTCCCGAGCAATTCAGCTGTCCTTGAAATAGTTTTCGGAAAATATCTAACAAGAAATTGGCTTCTGGTTTTTGATTCATTTGAATAGTCGCCGTATGTTGACAGAATTATATTACATTCAGCCACAAGTTCCGATAATCCCTGAACGTCGTATAATTCCGCATTAGGCATAAAATATCCTATAAATTCCTGCTCGTTATACGGACATTTTTCTTCAAATTCTTTCATTTCTTCGCTGTAATATTGTAATAACAATTCATCATTAAGTATATTTTCCTGCTCATAAGATTTTATATGACCGCATTCATGCATTACAGTCTGTGGAACTTCGCTCGTTATCAGCTTGACTGTATAATTTTTATTACCATTCGTTGGAATATTTTTATTTTTAGTATAAAAAACTTCCGAATTACTGTTTTCACAATAACTCCACAGATTGATATTATTAAATAGCGTTAATATGGTATCGGCTTGAAGATTTTTTAAGCCGTTCCAAATTTGTTCTTTTGAATAATAAGATAATTTATCGGAAACTTTAATTGTTGTAATTTTAGAACCATCACCAATGCTTATTATTTTATGTTTATCATCAAAATTAATTTTATAGGTAACACCGTTAATTTTGTTAATGATTTTACCTGATTTATCACGTTTAAACTCTCTTTCTGTATCAAGAATTTTGTTGTTTTGTGCATCCGTGATTGAATATTTGTATGATGAGTATTCAATATTCCCTTCAAAGTCTTTTAGTTCTTTATAATGTCTTTCGGTTGTATAATTGTTATATGTAAACTTTTCATCTAAAAATATGCTTCCGTCCTCGTTTTTACCGGACACTGCAAGAATATTTCCCTGCATGTTAACGGATTTTTCGATATCATAATCAATTGACTCGATTGAATTCTTGTCGGTATTAAATTTATTTATATCATAATATATGCAATCATAAGCTCCCGGCAGAATATTTGATGCCTTATAATTTAAAACTCCCGTAATTTCCTCTGTCTTAGCATCTTTTATGTATTGAGTCAGTTCCCTTATCTGTCCGAATTTATCATATTTAGTCTTATATATATCCGAATTTTTCTCCAACCTTGAAGATGTGGAGTGGTCTGTATATTCTTCGGTTTTACTCTGAATTATATTTCTGTTCTCATCAAATGTTTTAGTTATTGTAATCTTTGTTTTATCGGGTGTATAAAACTGCTTCGTAAAAATGCTCTGTACCGCATCCGTTTCCTGACGGGTTAAAAGTATAATGTCATAATTTTCATATAAAAGCGGTTTTATTTCGGGATTAATTTTGATTAGCTCTTTTAATGCCTTTAGTTCCGAATTATCAAATTGAGCAAGAACAAAAGATACCGTAGGACTAAAACCTCTGTTAATATTTCGTTCATATTGTCTGTCCTTTGTTTTAGAGTTATTAAGATAAATAATATCTTTAATATAGTCCGGGTAAACTCCATCTTTTAGCATTCCTAAAGCTTTTTGATAGTCACTTTCGGATAAATCAGCAAAATCAGTTATAATATCCTCATCAATATTTTGTGCCAGTAATTCATCCGTCCTTTGTTCATGACAATCTTTCATGGTTGCAAGAATAATTGAATTTGACGGATTTATTCCTTTTTTTCTGAAAATTTCATATTTTAATCTGTCCTCTTCGCACATGGATGCAATACTGACCGCATCATCTATTTCAACATTTTCACTAAGTAATTGAATGATAATATTCCTTTGTTCCTGATTATATTTAACAAGATTGGCGGCAATTGAAGGGTAAAAGCCTTGCTTTATTAATCGAATTGATTCTTTCAGCTCTTGTTCGGACAAATTTAGGAATTTAAATAGTGAATTAAAATCAATACCGTTTTTTTCCAATCTTAATAAACGTTTATACTGTTTTTCATCAAATCTGATTATTTTAGTTAAATCATTATCATTAAAACCTATTTTTATTAGTTTTATTGTCTTTTCGAAATTTTTAGGTTTTTGACACACCAAATCTGATATCAGGTTATCGTTAAAGCCATATTCGGCAAGATTTATAACACGATTAAAATGTTCATCGTCAAAAGAAGCAAATTGCTTAGCATATTTGGGTTCTATATCATATTTTTTAATGAGTAACTTTCTTCTGTCATTGTTACAGCTATTTTTGCTTCTGTTCTTATATTGATGATGTTGAGGAAATAATATTCTATTTACAATCATATAAGCATTAAAACTAAAACTTTATTTATTTGCCAAATACGCAAAAAAAATGTTTGCAGAATATGCAAACATCAAATAAACACGAGGATATTAAGAGAGAGAGAGTAAAAATTTGTTTTCAAATCATTATGCCTAAGATGGCTGATTTGTTTTTTCTCTTAACAGAGCCTCAGGTGTTTTTTTGTTCCTTATTTTCTCCTTTCATTCAGCTACATATTAATAAAGTTTTTTTTTAACTCCGGATTGCGTAATTGACGGCCATTGTTTACAAAAGTTAACAAATTGCTGAAAAAATAGCTTGACATAGCTGTTTAAGAGTACGAAAATAACACTGTATGTGTAGAATAGGCGCTATAAAATCAAAGAAATATTTACACCCGTCGATTGCATTGAGATTAATGCGTTCACAGCAAAAAGGTCATGATAATTCGGGTTTTGCGTTTGTAATGCAGGATTTAGGCGGTATATTCGGAGCTCATAAAGAATTGCCGATATTATCAATGGCTGCAACCGTAGAAGGTACGCGCAGAGCGGAAGATATTTTGCATAATTTGGGATTTAATCGTGTTTTACAATGGGCACCCGAAATTAATCACGTTAAAGGATTAAAGATTGAACCCATGCCGAATTATATATTTGAGACGTTTCAATACCCTAAAAGTCACAAGTATGCTACACAAGAAGAAAAAGAAGAGTTATTAATAGATACCGCATTATTGTTGAGGAAAGAATTAGAGAAGGATAATGCGGGGTATGTATATTCATTTTGGCCTGATGTTTTAACATTAAAGGAGATAGGAAGCCCCCGTGATATAGGAACATATTTCGGGTTATGGGAAGAAAATGAAGATTTATGCGCAAAAATAATAACAGCCCAGTGTCGTCAAAATACAAATTACGGAATTGTCAGATATGCTGCACACCCTTTTTTCCTGGAAGGTTATACAATACTTGCCAACGGTGAAAATACTTTCTTTGAAAAAAACAGGGATTACCAGCAATCTTTGTATAAAGGTTATATCGGGTTTGAGTCGGATTCTCAGTGCTTTTTATATACTTTGCACTATGTCAATAAAATACTGAAATGGCCTTTAAAATATTATAAACACACAATAACACCTTTGCCTTTTGAGGAAATAGAAAGAAGAGAAGATGCAGATGTATTGTTAAGAATAAAGGCATCATTATCACATTTGGAAATAAACGGTCCCAATACGATATTAGGTGTATTACCTGACGGGAAACTGTTATGTGTTTGTGATTCTAAGAAACTAAGACCTGTTGTTATCGGTAAAAATGAAGAAACCGTCATAATGACCTCCGAAGTTACGGGTATAAACGACGTCCTGCCGGACAGGGATACAACTGCGGATATATATC
>CANRHJ010000158.1 GCA_947630355.1 Candidatus Gastranaerophilales bacterium
AATTGTGATACGGGGACTACTGCAGTAATTTGTTCATCTTGTTCAAGCGGAAGAACATTTATAACAGGTAAGCCTTTTGCCTGTCTTGAGCCTTCCGGAAAATCATATACATTCAGACTATAAACAGTACCTTTGCTTGAGAAGAACAGAACTTTATCATGCATCATGGCCGTGAAGAAGTGACCTACATCATCATCTTCCTTCGTTTTAATACCGCCCTTTCCTCTTGTTGCTCTGTTCTGTCTTTCAAATACATCAAGCGATATACGTTTTATATATCCTTGTCTTGTAATAAATACAGCCATCGGAACGTTTGGTGTTAAATCTTCTATTGTCATTTCGTCAGCTTCAGGCAGTATTTGAGTTTTTCTGTCATCTCCGTATTTTTCTTTATCTTCTTTCAGCTCGGTTTTTATTAATTCAAGAACCTTATGCCTGTCTGATAAGAGCTCTTCATACTCTTTTATTTTTTCCTGAAGTTCATTATATTCGGCTTTAATTTTATCTTGTTCCAAGCCTGTCAAACGTCTTAATTGCATTTCCAATATTGCGTTTGCCTGGTCAACATCCAAGCCGAATTTTGACATTAAACCTATTCTTGCTTCATCTGCCGTTTTTGATTTCTTTATTAATTCAATTACATCATCCAAACTTGCAAGTGCTATTAACAAACCTTCTAATATGTGTGCACGTATCTTAGCTTTTTTCAGGAAGAACAGAGTTCTTCTGGTTATTATTTCCACTCTGTGTTCGATAAACTCGTTAAGAACTTCCAATAAATTCATCAATCTGGGTTGTTGACCTACCAGAGCGAGCATATTAACACCGAATGTCGCCGTTAATTGAGTGTATTTATACAAGTTATTTCTTACTACATCGGGTTTCGCATCACGTTTTAATTCTATAACAATACGCATGCCCTCTCTGTCGGATTCATCACGTATATCGGATATACCGTCTATTTTTTTATCTCTTACCAATTCGGCGATTTTCGAGATTAACACTGCCTTGTTTACCTGATAAGGAATTTCTGTTACTACAATTGCGGTTTTTGCCTGACGGCCCGGAGCAGATATTTCTTCAAATCCGGATATTGCCGACATTTTTATTGAACCTCTTCCGGTCATATAAGCTTTTCGTATTTCGGATAATCCTATTATACTTGCACCCGTAGGGAAATCAGGGCCTTTTATATAATGCATTATTTCATCAACGGTTAAATTTGGGTTATCTATTAAAGCTATTGTTCCGTCAACAATTTCACAAAGATTATGAGGCGGAACATTTGTTGCCATACCTACAGCTATACCTGATACACCGTTTAACAACAGCATCGGCAGTCTTACCGGCAATACCGACGGTTCTTCAAGCGAACCGTCAAAATTCGGGATAAAATCAACTGTTTCACAATCAATATCGGCAAGCATGGAAGTCGTAATTTTATGCATCCTTGCTTCTGTATACCTCATGGCGGCAGCGCCGTCACCATCAACAGAACCGAAGTTTCCATGCCCGTCAACGGTCAGATATCTGGTAGAAAAGTCTTGTGCCATACGAACTAAAGCTTCATAAACAGCTGTATCACCGTGAGGGTGGTATTTACCCAAAACTTCACCGACGATTCTTGCGCATTTTTTGAAGGGTTTATCAGGCGCCATACCCAGTTCATTCATCGCGAAAAGTATTCTTCTGTGAACGGGTTTTAATCCGTCACGGACATCAGGCAGTGCTCTGCCTATGATAACAGACATCGCATAGTCTATATAACATTGTTTCATTTGTTCTCTTATATTTACGGGAACTATCTTACCGTCTTCAAATATATTCTGCTGTGCCAAAATCTATCCCCTTTTTATATCACTCATATCCTATAATACTTATATTGTAACACAAACAAGCTTTTGAGCAAAATATTTAATTTTCTCGGACATCATCAAAACAGGTATCTGATTTATTTGTATTTAATGCCAAACAATATCCAAAAAAGGAGTCGGCAATTTCATATATTTCTTTTTCGGAGTTCGTAAAAGTTATTGCAAATTCCGCTTTATTTTCACCCAAACGCTGCATTTTAGGTGTTTCTATAGGCGGACCCGCAGGAGTCCCTCTTGTAGGATTATGCGGATTTGATATTACACCCGTTGAACGGAGCAAGGTTAAATTTACCGTATTTTTTATGATTTCATACTCCGGAAGTCCTTTTGTGATTAGTCCGAAACCTTGTGTCATCATAAATCTCTGCATGGGCGATGTGTTTGGTTTTATCTCCTTACCGCGAACCGCAGGAATATGATTGTATATGTCAAAATCAGGATTGAATTTACGTTCAACCGTACTGAAAAGATCCTCATTTACCGTTGAATATATTTTTTCCTTTAAATTAAAACCAATTTTTAAAATATGGTCTTTACTTTTATTTTCCCAGTTTACTTTAAATTCAAGGTGCTGCGCCTGATTATATAAAACGGCATCCGCAACTATTTTATGCTTGTATATTCTTGAACTTCTTCCTTTATCCGTTGATTTTGAAGGAATATCTATATCAAATATAAGGCTCATAACTGCCATTATCGGATTAGATTTTGTAATCTTTGCAGATTTTAATTTTGCATTTATCGGTTTATCGTTTTTCAGAGCTCCGAAATTGTAACTGTCACCGATGTCGGCAAAATCGGTTATTGTAATAAAATCGTTATATGTTTTATTTGTATGCTTATCGGTGAGCGTAATTTTGCCTTGTTTAACTTCAAGTTTGATATTTTTATTTTCAATAAAGTTTTTTCCTGTCTTTAGATATTTTTCGGTGCATAAATTCATATCCGAAATATGAGTTAAAGACATTGGTTTAATATTTTTCACATCAATCAAATATTCGTTAATAGTGCTATAGTCTTCCGTTATTGGTATATGATTAATATTTTGCAGTTTTTCATCGGTAAAACCTTTATGACTTCCTGTTTTTAAACAGTCAAGTTTTTTATCGGTACAAATTTTTACGGCGCCCGTATATGGATATTTTGACAAATTGATTAGCGCTAAAGGTGCATTACTATCGGTTAAATCTCTTAACGTTCTTTTAATTACACCGTTTGCAATAGTGTTTACCCTTTCATACCTCGTCATTACTTCATCGCAAACTTTGTCTGTACTGCAAGCATAAATACTGTCGTGAGCATGGTTTTTTATAAGAATTTTATATGCATAATTTATTTCTTTGGTCCTGTCCTTAACTTTGAAATATTTACGCGCGATTTTTTCTAAAGGGTCTGCAATATTTGAAAGAATATGCTGAGAATGTGCATTCGCACGCTTGATATCAAGTCTTGCCGAATAAACACCGGGAAGGATGAAATTTAAAGAATTTTCCAAAAATTCACCTTTTGCTTTTTGTCTTTGCTTTATTTTCCCGAAGTATTCAAACGGGGTCCCTATTTCTATTTTATATTCCGTATAAATTTTATTTAACTCTTTTATCTGTTCTTTTATGTGTTTTGCTGCGGCAAGATGATCTGCTCCCACAGGGAGTAATACATTTTCACCGCTTTTTCCCGAAATTTTATCAATGTAATTTTTAAGCCTTTCGGCTTTTTCTTCAACGGGTATGTTAAGGTTTAAAAAATCTTGGAAATAACCTTGAATTAAGTTTGTGACTTTTATGCCGTCCCATTCAATGTCGGCCGGTAAATTCCCCACGCCCCGCCACAAACAGGCTTTATCAATACCAAAGTGCTTTAGAAGTATCGGAATATCTTTACTGTGTCCGAAACTGTCGGCGATATAGCCTATAAAATCCGTTTCGCCAAGTTCTTTTGATTTTTCAATCCCGAGTTCCAGATTTTTTAAAAGACATTTCCCCGAAACCAAAAAACTGTCAGATGAACAGTAAAAAGGACCTATACGCAGTTTTTTTCCTTTTATTAAATTTTTTATTAGCGGCAATTTTTCATTTCTTATTTCAAGGTAATCTTCAAGTGCGGCAGTTTGTCCGTCGAAGTAAAAACATGGAAGTTCTCCCGTTTCAAGCATTTCAAGAACTTCATCAAACACTTCAATAAGCCTTAATCTAAACTCATCAAATTCCCGATACCATTCTCTGTCCCAATGAGTATGAACATATG
>CANRHJ010000159.1 GCA_947630355.1 Candidatus Gastranaerophilales bacterium
CGCGGCGATATCATTGAAATCATGCCCGCCTATGAAAAAATGATTACCAGAATTTACTTATTCGGTGATGAAGTTGAAAAAATAATCAGAATAAATCCTGTTTCGGGTGAAGTTATAGAATCACTTAATTCGACGGTTATATTTCCCGCCGTTCACTATCTTTCGGATGAAAACGATAAAGAACAAACTATTTCTCTTATCAAACAAGAGTTACAGGAGCAGGTGAAAAAATTTGAATTTGAAAATAAGCTTATAGAAGCACAAAGAATATATCAGCGAACTAACTATGATATAGAAATGATTAAAGAAATGGGATATTGCAGCGGCATAGAAAATTATTCCCGTATCATTGAGCGCAGACAACCCGGTACTCCTCCTTCTACGCTGCTTGATTATTTTAATAAAGATTTTCTTTTGATTATTGATGAATCACATGTTTCAATACCGCAATTAAAAGCTATGTATAACGGCGACCGTGCAAGGAAATCCGTACTTGTTGATTACGGTTTCAGGCTTCCGAGCGCAAAGGATAACAGGCCGCTTAAATTTGATGAATTTCTCTCTAAAATCGGGCAGAGAATTTTTGTCTCCGCTACTCCTTCTGATTACGAAAAAAATTGTTCCGAACAAATTGTTGAACAAATCATCAGACCTACGGGACTCGTTGACCCTGAAATTTTTGTCAAACCTACTCTTAATCAGGTTGATGACTTAATTGCTCAAATTAAGCTTGTCAGTGAAAAAAAAGAACGGGTTCTTGTTACCACTCTTACTAAAAAAATGGCAGAAGATTTATGTGATTATCTTTTGCAGTTAGGTATTAAAGTAAGATACCTTCACAGTGAAATTACTTCTATTGAAAGAGTTGAAATTTTACGTGATTTAAGACTGGGAATTTTTGATGTTCTGATTGGTGTTAATCTGCTTAGAGAAGGACTTGATATCCCCGAAGTTTCACTTGTCGCTATTATGGATGCTGATAAAGAAGGTTTTTTGCGTTCCGAAACAAGTTTAATCCAAACAATCGGCAGAGCAGCAAGAAATGTTTGTTCAAAAGTCATAATGTACGCGGATAAAATCACAGAAAGTATGGATAATGCCATTAAAGAAACAGAAAGAAGAAGAAATATTCAGCTCGAATACAATAAAATTCATAATATCACTCCGCAAACAATCAAAAAACCCATAGAAAATAATCTGCTTCAACTTGTTGCAAGTTATCGCAACATTGAAGATATTGTTGCAGAAGAAATGGCAGACAATAATATATCAGAAAAAGATTTACCTAAACTTCTTGATAAACTTGAAAAATCAATGAAAAAAGCAGCTTCTATTCTTGATTTTGAACGAGCTGCTGAAATCAGAAATCAAATTAAGAAACTAAGAAACCTTAATTTTTAATATTTTTCCTCTTTTTTTCGGGAAGCTCATCTATTACATCTCCGTATAAATCCGAACAATACGAATAAATCGAAAGTACTGATATTACTAAAAATATTGAATATAAGATATTCAAAAACAAATCGTCATTTAACATATTAATTAATAATTCATATATCAGGAATGCTCCCAAAAATATTACGAAAATATATTGAAATAAATATGCCAAATATGATACGCAAAAATTCCCCGAAGAACTAAATATTACCTTAAAGTTAAATGCATCCGCCAAATTTCTTCTGACTGAATATAAAACTGCAGGAATAAATATAAAAGGTGAAAATATTATACTTAATGCCAAATAGATTACAACCATTACAACGAAATCATAATGGCAATATTCCCGTATTACATTTACCACATAATATAAAATTGCAGCTTGAGGCAGTGTTACTATTGACATACATATCGCATCTCTGATTACATCAATTATATTCTTTATGCCAGGCAAAAACGGATTTTTATTATTTATATTGGCATTCATCATAAACCCGATTACACCCAAATATACTACACTTAATATACATACTATAATCACCACGTCAGTTTGAGTATATTTCTTTAACTCATCACTGTTTATTAAATAAAATACAGGTAAAACATACAATATCATCTTGAATAACCAGAAATTATCACTTAATATATTTCTTAAAGAATTTACTACAGAACTTGCCATTTTATCCTCTTTTCATACTTTAAATGTTTTCTAAAAATTCATCACCTTTAACTCTGTTTATAATTTTGGTAACATCATCATCATCCAATGTTTCTTTTTCCAATAATTCTTTTGCAATAGCATCCAATAAATCTCTGTTATCCGTTAACAATTTTTTAGCAATTGCATATCTTTCATCCACTATCTTTTTAATTTCTCTATCAATATCGGCAGCAATTTCTTCGGAGAAATCACGTGTAGTGCCGAAATCTCTGCCCATAAACACGTGTTCCTGTGATTTACCGTAGGTCATAGCGCCCAATTCTTCAGACATACCCCAAACCGTAACCATTTTTTTCGCTATTGATGTCACTCTTTCTATATCATTTGAAGCACCAGTTCCGATTTTATCGGGTCCGTATACTATTTCCTCCGCTACCCTTCCGCCTAACATCATTGTTATTTGATCAAGTAACTTCGCTTTGCTTACATGCACTTTATTATCTTCCGGCTTTGTCCAAGTTATACCAAGTGCATAACCTCTCGGAATTATTGTCACCTTATGTAATTCATCACAATCCTTTAACAGCTTTGCGAGAAGAGCATGTCCAACTTCATGATAAGACGTTATTTCTTTATCTTCATCCGTTAACACTCTGCTCTTTTTTTCTATTCCGGCTATTACTCTGTCTATTGCAGCATCTACCTCATCCATATTTATTGTTGATTTATTTTTTCTTGCAGCTAACAATGCCGACTCATTTAATAAACTCTGTAAGTCAGCACCGGTAAATCCGGGTGTTCGTTTTGCCAACACCTTTAAATCAACATCCTTATCCAAAGGTTTACCTTTTGAATGAACTTTTAATATCTGTTCTCTTCCCTTGACATCAGGTAAACTTACCATTATTTGCCTGTCAAATCTTCCCGGCCTCAGCAGGGCATTATCTAATATATCAGGTCTGTTTGTCGCTGCCAGTATAATTATATTTGTATTTCCGTCAAATCCGTCCATTTCAACCAATAATTGGTTCAATGTTTGTTCTCTTTCGTCATGCCCGCCTCCGAGACCGGCTCCTCTTTGCCGTCCCACAGCATCAATTTCATCTATAAATACAATACAGGGTTGATGTTTTTTTGCCTGTTCAAATAAATCTCTTACTCTTGAAGCACCAACACCTACGAACATTTCAACGAAATCAGAACCGCTTATGGAGAAAAACGGAACACCTGCTTCTCCCGCTACGGCTTTTGCCATTAATGTCTTACCTGTTCCCGGTGCACCAACCAGCAATACGCCCTTTGGTATTTTCGCACCCAATTTTAAATATTTTTCTCCGTTCTTTAAAAAATCTACTATTTCTTCCAATTCCTGCTTTTCTTCATCTATTCCGGCCACATCATTAAATGTTACTTTAACCTTATTGTCTAACATCATTTTTGCTTTACTTTTACCGAAAGATAAAGCCTGAGAACCTCCCGTTTGGATTATTTTTGCCATTATTATAAAGAACGTTATTATAAGGATTATTGGCAGTGCAGTACCCATTAACCCCATCATTGACGTATTTTCGTTTGTCTTCTTTATCTCAACATTTACACCGTTTTCCTCCAATGTCGGATATAACATTGTATCATTTACGGGTATATTTACTTTATATCTTAATGATGCCGTTACTGTTTCTTTGCCGTCTATATTAGTTTTTATCTCATCTTGCTCGGGCACTGCCGTAAGTGTGTCATTTTCGATTACAACTTGTTTTATTTCAGCATTCTTCACTTTTCCTAAAAAATCGGTATAAGACAATGTTTGTGTTGATGTTGAAGGCCCGGTTAACAACATTGAGGCCAACGCCAATATTAGAATACCCACTACTAACCATATTCCCAGTGATTGATTTTTATTCATTTTATTTCCTTTTTTATTTTCAATTTTGTTTCTTAATTATATCATTAATT
>CANRHJ010000160.1 GCA_947630355.1 Candidatus Gastranaerophilales bacterium
TTTGCGGTAAATGTGTCATCTTTATCAAGGTATGCCAGAATATCCCCTGCACAAATAGCAGAGCTGACAGCCGGGAAACTCTGCTCCGATAAATACGAAATTAATGTAACGGCAGGTTTTATCAATTTTAGAGTTGATAAAACAATGCTGAATGAAATTATAAAAGAAATCGTAATAAATGGTAAAGAGTACGGCAGAAACAATTTAGGCAAGGGTGAGAAGGTCATATTAGAGTATGTAAGTGCCAATCCGACAGGACCGTTTCATATCGGACACGGAAGATGGGCTGCTATGGGAAGTGCTCTTGCCAACATTATGAAATTTTCGGGATATAATGTATATCAGGAATTTTACATAAACGATGCGGGAAGCCAAATAACAAAACTTGGTAAATCATTATATATAAGAGTATTACAGGAATTTGGAGTCAAAATTGATTTTCCTTCCGATGAAGAAGCTGCAAAAGATTATTATACGGGAGATTATTTAATACCTGTTGCGAAAGATTTTATAAAAGAAGAAAAATCCAAAGCGGAAGAAATAAAGAATAGTTATACAGGCGAATTAAATGAAGAACACAGGAAGTATCTTTCAAAATATGCGAGAATGAAGATGCTGAATATGCAGCAAAAGCTACTGGAGAAATTTAATACTCACTTTGACAATTTTTTCAGCGAATTAACGCTTCACGAAAGCGGTCAGGTAGAGGAATGTTTGAATAAGCTGAAATCACTGGGAGTATTATATGAAAAAGATGGTGCAATATGGTTTGCATCATCAAAATACGGTGATGATCAAGATAGGGTAATAAAAAAATCGGACGGATTATATACATATTTAACCGCAGATATTGCATATCATTATAATAAGCTTAAACGCGGTTTTACGACATTGTTAAATATATGGGGAGCGGATCATCACGGATATATACCGCGAATGAGAGCGGCAATAGAGGTATTAGGATATAATCCCAAGTCATTAGAGGTTTTACTCGGTCAGCTCGTAAATTTAATACAAAACGGAGAACAGGTCAGAATGGGCAAAAGAACTAAAATGATAACCCTTGATGAACTGATAGAAGATGTCGGAGCGGATGCTACAAGATATTGGATGATAATGAGAAGCATAGATACAACACTTGACTTTGATATAGATTTGGCGAAGTCTAAAACGGACGAAAATCCGGTATTTTATGTTCAGTATGCACATGCACGCGCATGTTCAATATTAAGACATGCAAGCAGTGAAAGCTATGACGTTATTAACGGAGTAAAACAACCGGCCAAAGATATTAACATTGAAAACTATATAAAAGAAATAAATGACGTGAATTTGGATATATTATGGGAAGGCACGGAGGAAAAGGCAAAAGAGACAACTAAGAAATTAATTTTAAAATTGGAAGAGTATAAATCGATTGTGTGGAATGCCGCAAAAAACAGGACTCCGTATTTAATAACCAAATATTTACAGGAACTTGCATCAGCTTTTCATCAGTTTTATACATATTCCAAAGTTATCGTAGAAGATGAGAATTTAAGAAATGCAAGATTAACAATAGTAAAAGCAGTAACGATAATATTAAAATCCGCATTAAAACTCATAGAAGTGGAAGCACCGGAGAGAATGTAAAAAAAGAAATATAAACAGTAGTATAATATGTAAAAAAGGGATATTTGTAGTATAATTAAAATACGGATTAGAGGAGGAAGTCTTTTATGACGGTAAAGGATTGGTTCGAGCAAAGAAAAGAAATGCAAATAGCAAGACGTGAACAAGATCCTCAAATCGATGACAGTATCGGAAAACTATGGATGAAATGCTATAATTGCAATACTCAATTGCTTCGAAAAGATGTGGAAGACAATTTGGAAGTATGTCCTAAATGCGGATATCATTTTAGAATAAATGCAGGAACAAGAATAAATCAATTGTTTGATGAAGGAACTTTCCGGGAATTATTCAGTAATATTACAACAGCGGATCCTTTGGAATTTACGGATACCGAGTCATATAAAAAGAGAATAAGCAGTGCGAAAGCAAAGACCAATATGCAAGAGGCGGTAGTAACCGGCATAGGCGAAATAGAAGGTAATGAAGTCTGTGCTGCGGTGATGGATTTTGAATTTATGGGCGGATCTATGGGAAGTGTCGTAGGAGAGAAAGTAACACTTGCTATGGAAGAAGCTTTAAAGAGGAAAATTCCAATGATTGCGGTAACCGCATCCGGCGGCGCAAGAATGCAGGAAAGTATATTAAGTCTAATGCAAATGGCAAAGACCAGCTGCGCAATAGCAAGGTTAAATGAAGCAGGTTTATTATATATAACAGTACTTACGGAACCTACATTCGGAGGAGTTACTGCAAGTTTCGCGACTTTGGGTGATATAATAATCGCAGAACAAGATGCCAGAATTGGTTTCGCAGGAAGAAGAGTAATCGAACAGACAATCAGACAAAGCCTTCCGGCTGACTTCCAAACCGCAAACTATTTAATGAAATATGGTCAGGTCGATATGATATCATCAAGACATGATTTAAAACATACATTGGCTAAATTAATAAATCTTCATAAGAAGTAGGAGTAATTAATGACAATTCTGGAATTTGAAAAACCGATTTATGAAATTGAAGAAAAAATAAAAGAATTAAAGGAAATAAGCGAGTCATCAGGCATGGATGTAACAGAACAAATAAATACCTTTGAAAAACAGGCTATGGAGTACAAAAAGGAATTATATTCAAAGTTAACTCCCTCACAGCGAATACAAATAGCAAGGCACGCAGACAGGCCGACATTTTTGGATTACGTAAAATTAATAACAGAAGATTTTACGGAATTGCACGGCGACAGGGAAGGAACGGATGACAGAGCCATAATCGGCGGTGTTGCACGAATTGACGACCAAAGTGTCGTAATTGTGGGAACACAAAAAGGTAAAACTACCAAAGAGAATTTAATATATAATTTCGGAATGCCGCAGCCTCAAGGTTACAGGAAAGCATTGAGATTATTTAATCATGCAAATAAATTTAAAATGCCGATAATAACATTAATAGATACACCTGGAGCATATCCCGGTATAAAAGCGGAGGAAACGGGTCAAGGCACGGCAATAGCGGTTAATCTCCGTGAGATGGCAAAATTGGAAGTTCCGATAATTGCTGTTATAACGGGTGAAGGATGTTCAGGAGGCGCTCTTGGTTTGGCCGTAGCCGACAGAGTGTATATGTTGGAACATTCATATTATACGGTAATCTCTCCGGAAGGATGTGCTTCCATATTGTGGCGGGATGCTTCAAAATCAGATGTTGCGGCACAATCATTAAAAATAACAAGTGAAGATTTACTTGATTTAAAAATAATTGACGGAATAATAAAAGAACCTTTAGGGGGTGCTCATTGTGATTACGAACTTGCGGGAAAAAATTTAAAAGAAACAATCGTAAGTTCAATAAACGATTTAAAATCTCAAAAGGGTGAAGATTTAAAGAAAAACAGATACAATAAATTCAGGAGAATGGGTGTATTTTGTCAATAAATAATAAAACTTATTGGGAAGTATGTATAGAAATAAATCCGATATGTTCAGATATAGTCTGTGATATAGTGCAGACGGAATTTGACTGTGAAGGCATAGTAACTGCGGAAGAAAAATACAAAAATCTTGAGCTTGTATCAACAACGGAGGGTATAATTAAAGCATATATCGTTGCCGACGAAATTAATGAAAATGACATTAAAAAATTTTTTAAGGACAAAAAACAAGAGATTATAGAAAAGAATATTTTTAAAGAGGACATAGGAAGCTGGAATGCTTTTATAAAGAAGCAGAAATCGGAAGATTGGTCAAAGAAATGGAAAGAGCATTGGAAGCCTTCAAAAATATCAGATAGAATAGTAATATGTCCGACTTGGGAAAAGTATACCGCCAAACAAAATGAAATAATAGTGAATATTGATCCGGGTAACGCATTCGGGACAGGAACGCATGCTACAAC
>CANRHJ010000161.1 GCA_947630355.1 Candidatus Gastranaerophilales bacterium
TGTGAAATATTCTCGATTTAAATATAGGATGAGTTCTCCAGCCAAACGGAGATGTAACTCTTCCGTGTACCGGTAATAAGAACCCGCCGCCTACAACTACACCGCTGTTTTTCGTCGACTTTGATATTATTGATGCCAATTTATCCGATTGACGTTTTAATTCACGCTCAGAACGTTCGTACGCTTTTTTATCTTTTTGAATTTTTTCAATCATTGATTTATTTTGATTGATTGTAGTTTTTATTTCTCTGTTTTCTTTATCAATATTTTTTATTATCCCTGATAACTGAATTTTTTCTTTTTCCATTCTGCGTTTGATGGATGCAATTTTTGCGGCATCCGATTTCATACCCTGCATTTTCTTTTTATCCGATTGTATTATCAGATTTTGATAATAAATCCTGTCTAAAAACTGGCTTATACTGGTCGTTGATATTAATAAATCCAGTATCATTGTATGCTTCGTTTTATAAATACATCTGATTCTTTCGGAGGTTGATTTTTGACGTTTGTTATATTCGGCAAGCGTTATATTCAGCTCCTTTTGTAATTGCATTATATTTGACTGTTTCTTTTCATATTGAGCTTGCGAATTCCTTAATTCCCGCTGATTTTTTTCCAATTTTTGTTGATTTTTAGTCAGTTTATTTGTTTCGTTACGTTCCATCCGGTTTAAATTATTAATTTTTTGCCGTATTTGAATTCTTTGCTGCTCAACCTTTTTTACCTGCTGATTCGTTGTATCGGCAAAGCATATATCCTTCATACCCGTTAGCATGAAGGCCGTTAATATAAATACTGCTGCTCTCTTTATATTAATCATTATTTATTTCCGGTTTTATGCCAGTACCATAAACAGCATTGATCCAAACATCCATAAAAGAAAACAAAATGTTATTACCACTATTATTATCTTTTTATTGTTCCTGAAAAATTCCATTTATATATCCCCAACTTAAAATATACTATTATAATTTTACTCTAAAAATCAAACAAAACAAATATATTAACCGTTTTTTAACATTATATTGTATATATTTTATTTTCCGTAACAATATAATCGCATTTTACATCAAAAGTTTCGGGATAAACGGTATCATATAATAAATCAGAATATGTTAAAACAACTTTATAAGGATTATGAGTTAAACCTTTTAAAAATCTGTCGTAATAACCTTTGCCGTAACCTATTCTGTATCCGTTTCTGTCGCAGCATAGCGCAGGAATTATTATCATATCAATTATTGATAAATCTGTAATTTCTTTCGTTGAGGCTTCACAAATTCCGTATTGATTTTTCCTCAGCTTGTCTTTATTATAAGGACAAACCGACATATTCTCACCTTGTATCTTGGGAATAAACCATTTTTTCGATGTATCGGAAAAATAATCCAATGTATATACTTCACTTCCTATTGAATAGTAATTTAAAATGTTTTCAGACTGTTTATAAAAATAAGAATTAAACAGATTTAATTTTATTTTTTCGCTTAAAACCTCAATCCGTAAACTTTTTCTTATTTCTTTTGCTTTTTTTCTTAATTCACTTTTCATATATTAATTAGAACATAAAAAAGGACTTATAATAAGTCCTTTTTATTATGTAAGTCAAATTCCTAAAGTTTTCGCTGACTATTTTATATTTGAAAAAGTCCATGCATCACTGGCAGGAGTGGTTGCCTCTTGATAATCCTGATTGGAAACTCCGCCTTCATCACTGCCGTGTGCTATCGGCTTATATAACCTGTTATAGTATTCTATAACCATTCTGTCGGAATTAAAGTATGATTCGGCTGTTCTGATTGCCTGTCGCATCATTGTTGCCCATTTTACTTTGTCATTATAGTATGTCGGTATAATCTGATTTTCAATAATATCCATCATACATTCATAGTCTTTTCTGTGTCTTTCTTCCCAAGGAATATTGTCATCAAGTCCGGGATATTCTATTGTATATCCGTTTATTCCCGGGAATGTACCTTCAACAGTCCAGCCGTCAAATGTAGATAAATGTAAAGCTCCGTTAGCATTTGCGCTCATGCCTGATGTACCTGATGCTTCAAACGGTCTTAAAGGCGTATTTAACCAAATATCTGATGCTCGCTTTAATTTCCCGCTCAAATCAAGTTCATAACCCGTTAATACAACTACATTTTTCATTGAATATGAACTTCTCAGAATTTTATTAAACATTTCCTTACCGATAACATCATCCGGATGGAATTTACCTGCGAAAATCAGCTGTACTTTATTTTCATTTAACAGTTTTAAAATTCTGTTTTCATCCATGAAAATCAACCAAGCACGTTTGTAGTCGGCAAATCTTCTTGCCCATGTGATTGTTAAAACATTCGGATCTAATCTTTTACCTACAGTATTTGCAATAAATTCAAATACTTCTTTTTTCATTTCTTTCTTAGCTTCTAACAGAGCTTCAAGATTGTCGGTTTTCATTCTGTCATCTTGCCAATAGTGGAGGTTAACGGCATTGGTAATAGCTCTAATCGGACATCTGCCTTCAACCCAGTTCCACATTTTGTTGGAAACTAAACCGTGAAGCTGAGATACTGCATTAGCAAGTCTTGACATTCTAAGAGCTGCAACGGTTAAAGAGAATTGTTCTCCGCCTAATTGAACTGCTCTTTCTCTTGAACAGCCTGCAAAGAACCCGCCTTTTAACAGATTATCAACCCAGTGTACTTCATTTCCTGCCGCAACAGGTGTGTGGGTTGTAAATACGACTTTTTCTTTTACTCTGTTTAAGTCACCGTTATATTGATTTAATAATTCAAATGCCGCAGGCAGAGCATGTCCTTCGTTCAAGTGGACACAATCGTATTTATATCCGATTTTATCCAACAGCCTTATACCTGCAATACCTAAAACGGTTTCTTGCGCAATTCTTATTTTTTCATCACCGTCATATAATTTATGAGATATTGACCTTGCCCATTCAGAGTTTTCTTCAATATCTGTTGTTAAATAATAAACAGGGCATGTATCAAATATACCCGGATCAAGTTTATAAGCTTTTACTTTAACATTTTCGCCGTAAATTTCTACATTTACCGATTCATTAATGTCGGTCAAAAAATCATAATGTTTTCTGATATATGCAACTTCAACATTCCCGTCATGGTCAATTCTCTGATTGTAATAACCGTATGACCATAAAATTGTTACACCTACCATCGGCATTTGTAAATATCCTGCAGATAACATGTGTGAACCTGCTAAAAAACCCAATCCGCCGGAATATGTGGCTATTGATTGGTCAATTGCTATTTCCATTGAGAAATATGCTACATTTGGTAATCCCATTGGGTACTCCTTTTATAATCTGAACATTATTTACCATTTAGTATCTTATACCAACAAGATAACAAAAAAGCAATATTTTCTCCAGTCTTTTTCAAAATTATATTTACATTCATATTTTACAAAGTATTAAAACAATTGTTATTATTGGTTTTTTTTATATAATTAATTTATTCCGGTATAAAAAATTTACAATTGGAGAATGAAAAATGAAATTAGCGGTTTTTGATTTCGATTCCACTTTAATGGAAGGTGAAACTTTAGAATTTATAGCAAAAGAATATAATCTTGAACCGTTAATGAAAAAAATTACAACCGATGCGATGGAAGGCAAAATAGATTTTTTCGAAAGCCTTAATATGCGGGTTGAACTTTTAAAAGGCGCAAAAGAAGAAAAAATAAAAAATATTTGTGAAAATCTTCCGTATACAAAAGGGGCAAAAGAAACAATAACTGAATTGAAAAAAATGGGGTATAAAGTTGTGTGTTTTTCCGGCGGATATGAAACGGCCACTATTCCCGCACAAAAAGCTTTAGGCTATGATGCACAGTTCTCAAACATATTTCATTTTAAAAACGGATTTTTAACGGGTAAGCTTGGCGGAGAGATGATGTTCTCCGACAGTAAAGGTAAAATGCTTAAAAGAATACAAGCGCTATT
>CANRHJ010000162.1 GCA_947630355.1 Candidatus Gastranaerophilales bacterium
ATGCCATGCAAATGGTCAGCGCAGTAAGTGCAATAGCTAACGGCGGAATACGTGTAACTCCGCACGTAATAAAATACGAACCTGAAGAAGCCGCAGAAAAAATAAAAGAAACCAGAGTATTAAGCGAAGAAACGGCAAAGGCTGTAACTCAATTATTGGCAAAGAGTGTTGCCAATTCAAAAAGTCTGATTAATTTGGATAAATATACCGTTGCGGGAAAAACAGGTACGTCAAAAAAGCCGAAAGAGAATTCAAAAGGTTATTCTAATGCACTTTATACATCGGTAATAGGTTTTCTGCCGGCAAAAGATCCGCAAGTATTAATATATGTGGTAATAGATTCGGCCTCAACAGGTGCTATATGGGGTAATACGGTAGCCGGCCCTGTTTTCCAAAATGTTGCAAATCAATGTGCAAGAATATTAAATATACCGCCGGATAAAAATGTTGTACAATAGATAAAAAGGTAAAATGAAATGTTGTTAGATGATTTATTAAGATTGTTGGAAGAATATAAAACAAAAAATTACAAAAATATTGAGATAAGCGGAATATCGTATAACTCACAGAAAACGAAACAAGGCGATATATTTATATGTATAAAAGGGGAAGCATCTGATGGTCACAATTATGCCAAAGCAGCGGCAGAAAATGGCGCTGTTGCTGTCTTTTGCGAAAAAGAATTGGATTTAGATATTCCTCAAATTATAGTTAAAGATACAAAACGAACTATGGCAAATATATCTGCCGCCTTTTACAATGAGCCTTCGAAGGAAATAAATTTAATCGGCGTAACAGGCACAAACGGCAAAACAACCGTAACTCACTTAATTCAAAAAATATTGGAAACAAATAACGAGAAATGTTCACTAATCGGGACATTGGGCTATAAATTATCAAGCTTGGACGAGTATAAAGATGCGAAGCATACAACACCCCAACCGCCCGAATTACAGCGTGATTTAAGATTAATGAGTGATAGCGGAATAAAAAATGTAGTAATGGAAGTAAGTTCCCATTCGCTGGAACAAAACAGAGTAGGGTGTTGTAATTTTAACGGCGCGGTATTTACCAATCTGACCCAAGATCATTTGGATTACCATATAACAATGCATAATTATTTTAAAGCGAAAGCCATGCTGTTTAATACACTTCAGCCGGGTGCATTTGCGGTAATAAATGCGGATGATGAATACAGCGAAGAATTGCAGAAAGAAGTAGCGGACGGGGTAAAAATAATAACATACGGAGTGAAAAAGAATGCCGATGTAAAAGCTGAAGAAATAGAGTTTTCAACGGAAGGTGCAAAATTATCGGTTGAATTTAACGGACATAAAGAGAGAATGAGTCTTCATTTAAACGGTATGTTCAGCGTATATAACGCATTAGCGGCATTTAGTACCGGTTTGGCGCTCAAGATTGATTATAAAACAATAATAAAAGCACTGGAATGTACAAAAAGCGTAGCGGGCAGATTTGAGATAGTAAGTAAGAAGCCTCTTGTAATAGTGGACTATGCACATACACCGGACGGACTTGAGAATGTATTAAAAGCAGCGCGCGAACTAACCGGAGCAAAGTCTCAGTTAATATGTCTGTTCGGATGCGGAGGAGACAGAGATACAACGAAACGACCTAAAATGGGGAATATAGCCGACAAATTGTCCGATAAAGTAGTTGTAACGTCAGACAATCCGAGAAGCGAAGATCCGCAATTAATAATATCCGATATAATGACCGGAATAAAAACAGTAGATACAAAACGAATTTTTGTAGAACCTGACAGAAGAGAAGCAATAAAATTTTTAAAATCCATATCAAAAGAAGATGATGTAATAGTAATTGCCGGAAAAGGTCATGAAGATTATCAAATATTGAAAAATGAAACAATACATTTTGACGACAGAGAAGAAGCAAAAAAAGTATTTACTTGTGTTTAATAAAATGAAAGAAATAGGAGTTAATAAATGAAATTAACGATACTTGGTCCGGGATGCTGGGGATTAACATTGGCGAAGCTGTTGAATAATAACTTTGAGGAAATAACCGTATGGGGCAGAACGGAAGATATATCTGATGAATTAAGAACGCAAAAGCGGACTACAAAACCGTTAACCGTTGAACTGGATAAAAAAACGGAAATAACGGATAATCTTAAAGAAGCGATTGAAGGTTCGCAGATAATATTGCTAGTAGTTGCGACATCAGGCATACGACCTGTTTGCAGACAATTAAAGGAAGCAGGTTTAAAAGATAATCAAATATTGGTAAATTTATCAAAGGGTTTGGAACTGCCGTCATTAAAGAGGATGTCGGAAGTAATAAAAGAAGAACTTCCCGCATCAAAGCTTGCCGTACTGTCAGGCCCTACTCTTGCCAAAGAAATATTAAACGGATGTCCGACTGCTGCTTCTGTTGCCAGCGATGATACCGCAACTGCAGAGTATATCCAGAAATATTTAAACGTACCGTCAAAATTCAGATTATATACAAACAGCGATGTAGTGGGAGTAGAATTAGGCGGAAGCTTAAAAAATGTAATAGCGATAGCATCCGGATTTGCGGATGCCATGAAACTTGGCGATAACTGTCGCGGAACATTATTAACGCGCGGAATGGCCGAAATAATAAGAGTAAGCACTGCTTTAGGCGCAAATCCTTCAACTTTATACGGATTATCAGGTATGGGAGATTTGATAGCAACTTGTTCCAGCCCGTTCAGCAGAAATTATACGGTTGGTTCATTATTGGGACAAGGTAAAAAAATAAATGACATATTGCAGGAATTAGGTTCTGTTGCTGAAGGAGTTAAAACATCAAAAGCTCTGTGTGAACTGGCACATAAGCTTAATATAGAAGTACCTGTTTCCAGTGCAATTTATGAAGCACTTTATACGGATATCACTCCTGTAGAAATTTTAAATAAATTAATGAATCGTAAATTAAAGCAGGAAGAAAATTATCATTTAAACAGTAAATAACGGAGTAAAATTTTGGCTGAAGATAAAAAGAATACATCATATTCGGAGCTGATTGAAAAAGGGCAAAAGCTGTATGATAACAAGGAATACAAAGAGGCTGTAAAAATATATAAAATAGCCATGCTTATGTATTTTAAAAGTATAGACAAAAACAAATTGGCAGGTTTATACATAAAACTCGCTAATTCTTATTACAATTTGGAAAACAGAGATAAATCCACATATTATTATGAAGAATATTTAAAATTACAGCCGCAGGGACAAAGCAGCGTATTTTCAAGATTATCGCACGCATATTATTATACGGATGCCGATAAATGTATAGATTATCATAACAAGGCATTAAATCTTCAAATAAACAAATATGATGTAGCAAGTAAATTATTTGCCATGACAAAATCATCATATTATGAACAACAGGATATAAAAGATGAAAGCGAATACGAAATAAACATTTTAAAGAATACTTTGTTTAAGAATATAAAGAAATACACTCACGAAGATAAGAAGAAAAATCCGAATAAAAAACTGAATATAGGTTATTTATCATCGGATTGCTACAGTCATACGATGATGAGTTATATGCTTCCGATATGGGAAAACCATAATAAAGAGGAATTTAATTTTTATTTATTTTGCGGTTCAGACAAGAAAGACAGCGTATATGAGAAGATAGAAAAAACGGGAATGCAAATAATAAATTGCACGAACATGCCAGAGTCAGATATTGCCAAGTTAATATATGATAATAAAATAGATATTCTGATAGATGCGGGCGGATATACTCATTTAAAATCGTTTAGTATATTGTATAAGCCCGCTCCTATAATAATAACTTATTTGGGGTATTTAAATACACTCGGCATGCCCGAAGCGGACTATATACTGACAGACAGATACACAATACCTGAAGATAAAGCTTATTTATATACGGAAAAGCCCTTGTATCTTGATAAAGGCTATCAAATATTTAAAGAAAAGC
>CANRHJ010000163.1 GCA_947630355.1 Candidatus Gastranaerophilales bacterium
CTTGTGAAATTTTCCAAGTTAAAATGCTTGATATGACTGACTTTTGACGATAATTCCAGAACTGTCTGCAATTACGAAACTACCAGAAAAATAATAGAGATTCCGAGACAAAAAACAAACCCAAATAAAAAAAGTGGTGCCACAACTCACTCTGCCGACGAAAAAGATACGGTGTATCTTTTGAGGAGAGGGGAGAACCGTTGTTTTCGATGAAAACAACCTGTGAGATTCCGAGACAAAAAACAAACCCAAATAAAAAAATGGTGCCACAACTCGGAATCGAACCAAGGACACAGGGATTTTCAGTCCCTTGCTCTACCAACTGAGCTATTGTGGCTTACACATGTATTTATAATACCTGATAAAAAGATATAGTCAACTGTTTTTTAAAAATTATTTTTCATTACATATTCACTGTATGAAATTATATTTGTGTTTGATTTAAGTGAGTTTGAATTTATAATCAACCCCCATTTTGAAATATTACAAGATGTTATTATGGTTTTGTTATTTATTTCATTTTTATTAAAAAACAAAGAATCGAAATACTTCTTTGTAAAAAGGGGATGTTTTATTAAGAAGAAATTTTCAAACAGAGAGCATGTTCCTTTTTTGTTCAAAATTTTTACGGATTGCGGAAGATAACATTCTTCTTTTCTTACAAGAGGTTTATAATAAAGAGCATCATAATTTTTTAAAAGAACATTATTAATTTTAAGGAAATCATCAAATCTTATTAATTTATCCCTGATAAATTTATATTTTTCATCATATTGAGCAGCATTAAAAAGTGTATCAAAGCAAGAGTCGCACGAACAAATACAGTAATCAAAATCCATATTCATATTCGAGAATATTTTTTTTATGCCGGAGTTAAATTGTTTTATATTTCCGTCGGACAATAGCGGATAGCCGCAGCAATTTGACTCAATCTTAACTATATTATACCCTAATGCTTTAATAATATTAATACAAGCATTTTTATCGGAGGGGTTAATATATTTATTAAAGCATCCTTCAAAATATATAACATTTCCGCCTTTTTTGGAGTTAGGGTTAAAATCATATTTTGCAGACTTAGGAGTGGTTAATTTAAAAAGTTTAGGAAATAAAGAATTATTTTCGCATTTACTGCTGTTTTGAGACCGCATAATAAAGCAGGAACAGACGGAATAAAAAAACCGCAAAACCGCAAATATTAATAATAAAGTTTTAAATATTAGGAAAAATGGTAAAGGGGAGAATTTATATTTTAATTGAGATTTTATTTCAGTAAAAATAAAGGCGGAATCAATGGAGCTTGGGCAAAATTCTTTGCACAAATTACAATTCAGACATAAATCAAGAGTTGACAAAAAGTGTTTTGAAACAGAAGAAAAATTACCGTTTAAGCTGTTAAGCAAGATAAATCTGCCGCGAGGCAAATAAAGTTCATTTTTTGCCGCGAGAAAAATCGGACAAACCGTTTTACATAATCCGCATTTTGAACATTTATATATATCTTCTTTTAAATTCATAATTAAATTATCTAATAAAAATCTGTTTATAACAATTGCAATTTAAATAAAATTATATGATAATAATTAGTTATGACAATAAAAGACATAATAAAGAGGAAAAAGAATACCGCATACATAATATTACTGGGAATAGTAATAGCAGCGTGCTTATGGTCATTTATATATGCGGGGATATTGACTAAAAATTTTAAAAACAAGATAAAAGACCAAACATACGCAAACAAAGAAGCCAATATAGAAAATTTATTAATAACAGAGACTAAAGAAGGCGAAAAGTTGTGGGAAATGTATGCTGATACGGGAAGATACAGCGATACCGACAATATGGTAATTTTGGATAAAATTATAGGAAATCTTTATAAAGAGAAAGCTGTTAAAGCAAGTTTTAAAGCAGAAAGAGGAACATATAATTCATTAAGTAAAGAAATTATTTTATATGATAATGTAGTAATAGTAAATGATGACGGTACAAATATAATGGCAGATAAAATAGACTATAAAGGGAAAGATCAGGACATAACAGCGGAGGGTAATGTTCGGATAGAGAAACCTGATGAAGCGATATTGTTTGGCGGTAAAGCCGTATTAAAAGGAGATTTTTCGGATTTCCATATAGAAGGCAGGACAAAAACTCAATTCTATATGTAAAAAAGGGGTATAAAGTATGATTAAAAAGGTAATAAATACAGGTATAGTAATAATAATGACAGCGGGAATTGCTTTTGCTGCATCATTAAGCGTGGAATCAGACACACAGGAATTCAAAGACAGTGACAGTAAAATTTATTTGGAAGGGAATGTTAAAGTTAAAACCGGAGATTTAAGCATAAAAAGTCCTAAAGCCGTTGTCGAACTTGATAAAAAGAGCAACAAGGTAAACAATGTTGAATTTAAAGAAAATGCATACTCGTACATAATGCAATCAGGGAAAAAACACGAAATAAAAGCGCAATTATTAAATATATCGTTGTTAAATAAAGTATTTACGGCAAACGGAAATACTATTTCATCAATAACGGAAAAAGATAAACCTGTTGTTATCGTAACTGCCGACAGACAAGAATATCATAAAAATACAAATCAGATGAAAGCATTCGGGAATGTCAATATTCAATACAAAGATGTAGATACATTATCAAACCAAGCGATAGTTGATTTAACAAAAGATAATGACGTGAAGAAAATACAGTTAATAGGAAATGCCAAATTAACACAGGATAAAAGTACAATCAATGCAGCAAAATTAACTTATGATAATATATCACAAGAGGCTGTTGCTTTAGGAAATGTTTATACGGACATAACAACCGAAGATAATAAGAGATTGGAAGTGTGGTCCGATTATCAGTCGTATGACAAAAGAATAAACGTTGTAACGGCATCCGGAAAAACAAAAATTAAATATGAAGATTATATAGCTCACGGACCGAAAGTAAACGTATACGGAGATAAAAAAACAAAGAAATTAAACGAGGCAATATTTGTCGGACGTTCTAAAATAGAAACAAAAGGCAGAACAATTGAGGCTGACAGAATTTCTATAACAATGAATCCGAAAGACTTTAAAGCTGAAGGCAACGTAAAATCAGTAATCCCAAATATCGGAAATTAAATATATACTTTTTCAATTTATTTTTATAAAACTTTTTCCCATAAAATCAATGAAATAAGCATTAATTGTTAAAAAATGTAACAAATTAAATAAAAAAATTAAAGATATTCTTTTTAATGCCGATATATCAATTATTATCAGAAAGCGGAGAAAAGTATGGGTTTATTTGATTTTGTTGGTGATGTTGTAAAAAGCGTTAAAAATGCATTTAGTAGTGAAAAAAAGCAAACAAGAAATGTAAATAATAACGAAAAGGTATCAGTATTTGAAACAAAAGAGACGGATAATCAAAATACAGATACATATCAATTTAACAGCAGCAGTGGGGGGGGGAGCACTGACGGGAAGGATGACGGGAAAATCGGTTTTTGGGAAGGCGCAAAATCCTTTTTTAAAGGTGTAGGTAATAAAGTAAAAGAGCAAGTCAGCGGACTGGTAAATACAATAAAAGAACATCCCATTAAAACATTATTAACGGTAGGTGCAGTAACAGCAGCTTGTGTACTGGGAGGTCCGGTTGTTGTAACGGCAGTTTCAGTAATAGGTATAGGTGCTGCCGGAATTGGTCTTGGAAAATCGGCAGTTGGGATAGCTAAAGGAGTTCAGGCTGCAGAAAATGCAAAGACAGACCAAGAAAAACGAGAAGCTTTGGAAAATATAGGCGGAAGTACACTTGAAGCTGCCGAAAATATAGCTATGGGAGTTGCAAGCGGAGTGTCAGCGGCAAAAGCGTTACAAGCTGTAAAAGCCACGTCAGGTGCCGCAGCTGCAGCATCAAGCATAGATGATGCCGCAAGAGCAGGAGCAAACAGCATAGATGATGCCG
>CANRHJ010000164.1 GCA_947630355.1 Candidatus Gastranaerophilales bacterium
AGCTAAGGCAAGACAAACAGATATAACGATGCCGGCAAGGAAATTACGCAGAGTAATAAATCTTGTAAGAGGCAAATCCGCAGCAGAGGCACTAAGTATGTTAAAATTCATGCCATATTTTGCGGCTAAAGTAGTAGAAAAGAACTTGAAATCAGCAGTAGCGAATGCTGCAGAAAAGTTTGGCGGAAGTGCAGAGACATTAAAGGTATCTGAGATATATGCGGATGAAAGCAGAACATTAAAGAGAGGAAGACCCAGAGCTCAAGGCAGAATGTATGCAAGAGTTAAGAGGACATCTCATTTAACTGTTAAAGTAACAAAAGAAGCAAATTAGAAGGTAAAGAATATGGGACAAAAGACACATCCAACCGGATTTAGAATAGGAATAATACAACCTTGGTTCAGCACTTGGTTTGCTAAGAAGGATTATCCTGAATTTGTAGCAGAAGATGCCAAGATAAGAAACTTTGTAAAAAAGAAGTTATATGCAGCAGGGATATCTCGGATATTAATAGGCAGGAAAGCGCAAAATGTGACTGTAACAGTAGTAACTGCGAAACCGGGTGTAGTAGTCGGTCGCGGCGGACAAGGGATAGATGAATTAAGAGCTGCCGTAGCGAAGTTAATAAATAAAACAGTAACAATAGACGTTGTTGAAGTAGCAAGAGTTGATATTGATTCACAATTAGTAGCGGAATCAATAGCACTACAACTGGAAAAACGTATAGCATTCAGAAGAGCTATGAAACAAGCTATGCAAAGGGCTATGCGCGGCGGAGCTCAGGGTATAAAAGTTATGGTATCGGGAAGACTTGGCGGTGCTGAAATTGCGAGAAGCGAATGGGCAAAAGAAGGCAGAATACCTTTACAAACGTTGAGAGCGAATGTAGATTACGGTTTTGCCGAAGCAGATACCATAATGGGAAAAATTGGTGTAAAGGTTTGGATATTCAAAGGCAACTTAATGCCCGGTGAAATGGCAGACCAGAATATCAAAGCGAAGAAAGCCGGAGCGAATAATTTTGAAGAGAAGCCGGCAGGTGCTAGAAGAAGAAAGAAGTCATCAGCAGCGCAGATACAAGAAGTAAAAGCTGAAGATGAAGTACAAAAAGAAGAATAAGTAATGAATTAGGAGCGAAAAACAATCATGTTAATGCCCAAGAAGACAAAATACAGAAAGATGATGAAAGGCAGAATGAAGGGTCATGAAACACGCGGAACCCAATTGGAATTTGGTTCATACGGGCTTCAGACACAAGATCCTGCTTGGATAACATCAAGACAAATAGAAGCAGCGAGACGTGCGATGACACGTGAAATAAAAAGAGGCGGAAATGTTTGGATAAAGATATTTCCCGATAAGCCGATTACTGCGAAGCCGGCAGAAACCCGTATGGGAAAAGGAAAAGGCAACCCTGAATATTGGGTAGCAGTTGTAAAACCGGGAAGAATATTATTTGAATTAGATTACCCGCAAAGAGAAGTAGCGATACATGCATTAGAGTTAGCTGCTCAGAAGCTGCCGATCAAAGTAAAAATTGTTGAGAAAACAGGTGAGTAACTATGAAAATAGAAGAAATTAAAGAAAAGTCTATGGATGAACTGAAGGAAATGGTTGTAGATTACAAGAAGCAATTATTTGATATAAGGTTCAAGAAATATACGAACAAGTATGAAAATGCCGCAGATTTAGGCAGAGCGAATTCAGAGTTAAAAGAAATTCGTAAGACTATAGCAAGAGTAAAAACAGTAATGAATCAAAAAAAAGAGGTAAAATAGAAATGCCTAAGAAAGAAAAACAAGGTGTTGTAATAAGTAATAAGATGGATAAGACAGCCGTAGTGAAGGTAGCATCTTATAACCAACATCCTAAATACAAGAAGATTATAGAAACAACTAAAAATTACAAAGCTCATGATGAAAGCAACGAGTGTTCGGAAGGAGATATTGTAAGAATAGTGGAATCCAAACCGATATCAGGCGGTAAGAGATGGGTTGTTTCGGCAATTGTTGAGAAAGTAAAATAACAAGAAATTTCAAAGGATGAAATCAAAATGATACAGCAAGAGACAAGATTACAAGTAGCAGATAATACAGGTGCAAAAGAATTATTGGTAATTCGAGTAATGGGGAGTTCCAATAAGAAGTATGCTCATGTAGGTGACGTTGTAATTGCAGCGGTTAAAGATGCGGCTCCAAATATGACCGTGAAGAAATCCGAAGTAGTAAAGGCCGTAATAGTAAGAACGAAGGCAGATATCAAGCGTGCTGACGGCAGTGTAATCAGATTTGATGAAAATGCGGCCGTAATAATAAACAAGGACGGAAATCCGAGAGGCACGCGTGTATTCGGACCGGTTGCGAGAGAGTTAAGAGATAAGAACTTTATGAAGATTATATCTTTAGCTCCGGAGGTAATTTAGGAGACAAGTGATGAAAAGAAAGAAAGAAGTAGAAAAGCACCCAATACATGTAAAAAGCGGCGATAAAGTTGTAATAACATCAGGAAAAGACAAAGGCAAAGTAAGTTCCGTTAAGAAAGTTATTACATCCGAAAATAAAGTTGTTATAGAAGGTGCTAATATAGTAACGAAAGCTCAGAAGGCACAAGGCGGCAATCAAGGCGGATTAATCAAGACAGAAGCAGCAATGGATTCATCTAAAGTTATGCTTTACTGCCCCGCTTGTGAAAAAGCAACAAGAATAAAATATGATGTTGTTGATAACAAAAAAGTCCGTGTTTGCAAAAGATGCGGCGAAAAATTAGACTAGCGGATTTTGCGAAAGGGTTAAGCGAAGCGAACCCGAGTAACAAGGGGCTGAAATGAGCGACAGCGTAGCGAGCGAATGACAAGCCCAAAGACAGCAAAATCCAAGACGGCAAAAATTAATACAATGCAGAATTAATAAGTATGGGCAATCCGAGAGGGGTTGCATTCTACGAAAGGATAAGGAAATGACAGTAGTAACAAGAAATCTTAAAGACAAGTACAATGAAGAAGTAAAAAAAGTTCTTCAAGAAGAATTTAAGTATGAAAATGTTCACCAAATCCCTAAATTAAGCAAAATTGTTTTAAACATGGGAGTAGGTGAAGCATGCCATAACTCAAAACTGGCCGAAGCAATCGTAAATCAATTAACAAAGATTGCAGGTCAAAAAGCATTATCAACAAAAGCAAAAAAGTCAATAGCAGCTTTCAAATTAAGAGAAGGCATGCCTGTTGGAGCTATGGTAACGCTTAGAGGCGAGAGAATGTATGATTTCTTACAAAAGCTTATATGTGTAGTATTACCCAGAATAAGAGACTTTAGAGGAGTAAGCCCGAAAAGTTTTGACGGCAGAGGAAACTATACATTAGGTTTAAAAGAGCAATCATTGTTCCCCGAAATTTCGTATGATGAACTTGATGCAGTTCATGGTATGAACGTTTCAATAATAACGACAGCTAATACGGATGAAGAAGCAAGAGCTTTATTAAGAGCACTTGGAATGCCATTCAAGAAATAAAAAGGAGTAATCACGTGGCTAAAAAATCAATGATAGATAAAGAGCTTAAAAGAGAAGCATTAGCAGCAAAAGGAAAATATCCGAGAGTAAGACTTCATAACAGATGTTCAATCTGCGGACGTCCGCACGGATTCCACAGAGATTTTGGTATTTGCAGAATATGCTTAAGAAAAATGGCTCATCAAGGTTTATTGCCCGGTGTAGTTAAAGCAAGTTGGTAGCGAAATTCCGGACGGATGAAATCCGGTAAGCGAAAGCCGAAGTGAGGACAGCCAAAGGCGAACGAACGACAGGCTTGAGCGAAAAGGAATTTCAAGACAGAAAGGGTCAAAGTTTGGCTCAAATATAATAAGTTAGTCCAAATATAAGGTCGTCGCTACGACCGAACGAACGACAGGCTTGAGCGAAAAGGAATTTCAAGCCCCGCAGAGC
>CANRHJ010000165.1 GCA_947630355.1 Candidatus Gastranaerophilales bacterium
AAAGTGTTGTTTTACCTGTTCCAGATAAACCGAAGAATACTGCTGTTTCACCCGTTACAGGATCCATGTTTGCACTGCAGTGCATCGGAAGTACGTTTTCTTTTGTCATTACATAGTTCATTGTAGCGAATACTGACTTTTTAATTTCGCCTGAATATTGAGAACCGCAAATAATAATTGTATGAGCTTCATAGTCAATGGCTATACAAGCTTCAGAGTTAACTCCGTCAACTTCCGGATCGCATTTGTAGCCGGGTGCGCAAAGTATTGTATAATCAGCTTCACCGTAATTTGCAAGTTCTTCAACCGTTGGTCTTATTAATAATTGGTGTATAAATAAATTTTGGCTTGCAAGTTCATTTATTACCCTGAATTTTTTTGTATATTTTTTATCCGCACCTGCAAAACCGTCAAATATAAATACATCTCTGTTTTCTAAGTATGCTGCAATTTTGCCTTTTATTGAGTTGAACTTTTCTCTTGAAATAGGACGGTTAACTTTTCCCCATGCTATTTCGTTATGTATGGTATCTGTATCAACGATAAATTTGTCTTTAGGAGAACGTCCCGTATATTTACCTGTTGTTACTACCAAAGCTCCCGTGTTACTTAACTTACCTTCGCCTCTTTCCAGTGCTTTTTCTGTCAATTGAGCAGGAGTAAGATTTCTGTAAACGGCTTTCGGGTTTATTATTCCCCACTTTTCAATTCCAAATGTTTCCATTTTTATTCCTCCATGTATTTCCTATATAGTTTTACAATATCACAAAATAATTTAAAACATAACTATCTTTGATTAGTTTTATTTTTATTTCTCATTAAAATTTTAAAATCGTCATAATGACCTAATGTTCCGGTTAATTTTCCTATCGGGTACATAACCATATATGTTAATCGGGCTTTAATCGTAGGTGTGCATTCTTTTTTATCGTAATCACATCTTAAATACCCTATCTTTTTCCCCTCTTCATATCTTCTGTTTATGTACTCTTTAAAATAACTCTCATCATAAATATCCGTCGATATGCTTTTATTCTCTACGGAATAAAAATACATAAATGCCGATAAACTCCTGTCTATAATTACGGCTATGTAATATGCAAATAAAATATTTATCAATAAGTATGAAAACAAAACCAAAAATCTTTCAAAGTTATCTTTATATTTTTTCCAAAATATAATAAAACCAAATATTGCAGATATTAAACTTATTCCGTATAATTCAAAAAATAATACATTTTGATTTATTTTTACTTCGTAATTTGTGAATATTACCATTAATGCCAGAGAAATAACTATTCCCGTATTATAAAATATAAATCTCATTGTTCCTCTTTTTTCATATTTATATTATTATATTATCATAAATAATCAACTGCCTAGGGAAAATATTATATGAAAATATATCAAAATATTTTAAACAGAATATCTGTTTTATATTTATCAATTCCGTTATTTATTTTCCTGATATTCTGGTTAAAACCGATATTTTCATTGATTACAGTCAGTGCTTTAGCAGGGATATTAGTTTTAATATTTAATAACAATGCAAAAAATAGTGTAAGTAAGAAAGAAGATGCCGTTAAAACTTATTCATTGTCTGATTCGGCATTAGATTATTATGAAATTAAAAAATATATTTTCATATTAACAATTTTTATTGCATTTATATGGTGTTTACTGGCAGGACTTGGGAGTATAGTCTATCAATACGGACCTGATTGGAATCCTAAAAATGCCATAATGCACGATTTAATAGAGCTTTCTTGGCCAGTAATATATGATAACGGTTCTGCTCTTACTTATTATTTCGGATTTTCCCTCCCCTCCGCTTTATTCGGGAAATTAGTTAGTTTTTTAGGGTTTCAACACAATATAGCTTTTAAGGCGGCTAATTATTTTGCATTATTTTGGGCCTCTGCCGGTGTCTCTTTAATTGCTTTTAATTTGTATTATTTAATAAATACTGAAAAGAAAAAACTGCTGATTTTTCTGTTATTTATATTCTTTTCCGGCTTAGATATATTTTTAGCAAATAAAAATTGCTTCTTCCCTCCCGATTATATAA
Source organism: Candidatus Gastranaerophilales bacterium (assembly GCA_947630355.1). Lineage (GTDB taxonomy): Bacteria > Cyanobacteriota > Vampirovibrionia > Gastranaerophilales > Gastranaerophilaceae > Avigastranaerophilus. The sequence continues at coordinate 2,069 of CANRHJ010000165.1, forward strand.
TTGAATGGCATAACCTGCATTGTTATCCTTCTCATACCGGTCAGCTCTTTTTTAACCACCTTCAATCCATTTCACCTTGGCTGGTTACTTTGCTTTTTGTTAAAAGCTATAAAGATATAACAAATATGGGTATTTATTCGGTGTTTACCTTGTTTTACTCCCCATTGGCATTCTTAGGTATATCTTTTTATTTCATTATAATCACTTCCATTGAATTGTTTAAAAGCATTGTTCAAAAATCAAATGCAATTTTTAAGCAGATATTTAATATTAAAAATATTCTATCAATAGTATTTCTGTTTACTGTTTTATTCCTATTCTTTAAAAGTAATCATAATGCTGATAATAGTCGGTTTGTAATTGCAGATCTATCGTCAATAATCTTTATTTCTAAATTTATATTTTTTGAAGTATTAATTTTAATATTACTTCTTATAAATAAATTTAAAAAAAATATTATATTCCGGATAATGACCTTATATTTAATAATGATTCCGTTTTGTAGACTTTTATCAGGAGAATCTGATTTCTATATGAGAGCATCTATTCCGTCTCTGTGTATACTCTCAATTTTTACAATTAAAATGATTATGAATGATTCCGAATCTAAATTTGATAATATATGCAAAAAACTTGTTGTTATTCATTTTATAGTAGGGGCATTGACTTCTATTATTCTAATTTACGGAATTTTGTACAATACATACTATTTAAATTCCAACGAGTATATACAAGATATTGCAAAAACCTTTAAAAATAAAATATCACCCGAAAATTGTCATTGGTTTGAAGATATTGGTGATTATTGTAACTATGCTACAACCGATAAAAATAATTATCCGTTCTGGAAATATCTTGCATCTCCTAAAAGAAACCGTGATAAAATATAAACACTTTTTCTATAGTTTTTTTGTTATTAAAAGGAAAATTTTTATATGAATCAAAAAGTAAATAATTTAATAAGCATAACATTAAATTGTATTTTCTATGCTTTGCTTTGTATCGTGTTTATAATCGGAATTTATTTAAGATTAAAATTATACCTTGAAGCTCTTCCGTTCTGGAATGATGAAATGTTTTTAAGCATGAATTTTATTGATGAAAATTACATTGATATGTTTAAATCTTTTTACGGAGTACAAAAAATACCTACTTTATTTGGTATTTGTACTATGGCTCTTGTTAAAATTTTCGGGTTTAAAATCTTGGTTTTCAGACTTATTCCGTTTATTTCCGGAATATTATCTTTATTCTTTTTTTATATTCTTTTGAAAAATACTTTTAATAATAAACTTACAATTTTATTAGGTCTTACATTATTGTCATTAAGTTCTCTATTTATTTATTTTTCAAGTGAGTTTAAACCATATTCATCTGATGCATTAATTTGTATTTTACTTTTAATTGCTTTTAAACATATAAGTTTAAAAAATATGACAGTTAAAAAGGTAGTATTATATACATTATGTACAAGTATCCTCGTCTTATTTTCACTTCCCGTAATATTTATAATTTCCGGCATGATAATAACAAAATATATAGAAGAAAAGGAAATAGATTATAAATCATTTTTTATATTTTTGGGTATAATAATTCCTGCGTTATATATGTGGTTAGGAGATTTAACTACTTTTGCACAAATGCAACATTTTCACAAAGAATTTGTAAATGAGTCTATTCAATACTCTTTCACCTCCTGTTTTAATTTGTTTAATAAATTCTTTAATTCTTATGCATTGGAAAACGGAGGTTATACATATTCAAAATATTTACTTATTATATTTTTCTTATCATTTATGGTATTTGCCAAAAGAAATAATATATATGCAATACTGTTTATAATAACG
>CANRHJ010000166.1 GCA_947630355.1 Candidatus Gastranaerophilales bacterium
GTTCAGGGTTCAGCATCAGGTTCCATAACAAACAGCGGTAATTTAACACTTAAAGGAAATGCATCTGATTATCAGGGTTCTTTTTCACAAAGTTCAGGAACTACAACAGTAGAAGATGGTGCTATCTTCTTTGGCGGAACATCTTCCGTAACAAACGGAACATTGAGATGGAACGCAAAAACAGGTGATGCTAAAAATCTGCAAATGACCGGCGGAACACTTGATGTTAACGGTAATCTTACATTAACATCAACTTCATCAATTGCTGATGAAGTAAAAGCTCAAGTAGAAAAAGAGTCTTCATTAACTTTAGAAGGCGGTACTTTAAATCTGGATGGAGCAGACAGCTGGCAAGGCAATATTACATTAGCAGGCGGTACTTTAGGTCTTAATGAAGGAGTAGTACAAAACGGCACATTAACGGCAGACACAGGAAATTTAAATATTAATTCCGATTACACATTTGACGGAAATACTACTATTGCAGAAGCAGTTAAAGTAAACTTGATTGAAGGAAAGACATTAACTTTAACAGACGGTAATTCGCTTACAATGACAAAAGATGATGACACTTGGGCGGGTGAAATAGATGTCAAAGGCGGAAATCTTACGGTAAGCGGTTCATATCAAGATGAAAGCGGTCTGCTTAAAGCAGATACGGGAAGTGTTTCATTTGAAGGTGCAGATTTTTATTTGGATAACAAAAGTTATATAGAAAAAGAAGTTGCTGTAAGTATTGATGGCGGTAGTACACTATCATTAAAGGACGGTGAACTTCACATTAATGATAACGATACTTGGGAAGGTACCGTAAACTTAAATGATGAAAATGGCACTCTGCATTACTGGCTTAATGATGAAACGTCAAAAAATTTAGAAGCAACAAAAGGCAGCCTTCAATTGGAAAATGGTTCTAAATTCAATTTTAAAGGTGATATAGCAACAGATGTTAATGTCAATATTAAAGACGGTTCAACACTTAATATACAAGAAGGCGAATTTATTATGGACAGTAAAGACCAATGGAACGGCCTGATTGTATTAGATGAGGAAGAAAGCAAACTTACGGCTGAAGGTGTTAATAATACGCAAGGCGGTGCAGGACTTCACCAAACGAAGGGAACTTCTTCATTTACCGATTCAAATATAGTTATAAATGATGAAAACAGCTATATTAAAGGCGGAGATGTAACTCTTGATAATTCAAGTTTAACCTTCGGCAAAAACCTTGCATCAGGTTCCGAAGCTGATTTCACTATGACAAATGATTCAGTATACGGAATTATGAACGGCGGTATTGATACAGCAAATGCTAATAGTATCGATATAGAAAAGCAAGGTAATTTTACCGTTGATATCTCGCCAAGAGACAGAAAAGGCGACTATTTCGACTTTTCGGCACTTAACACATCCGAAGGCGGCATTATTAATGTATCTGATTTCGATTTCTTAGGGTTATGCCCCGTTGACAGATATATTGATTTACAGCTTTTCAATAACGAAAAAAATAATGAAGATATCATATTTAAAGCAACGGATAAACTGATAAGAACACCTGTCGGATATTTCGGTATCAGACCTATTGAAGGCGAAGCAGGTATGTATCAGGCATATTTAAACAAATATGTACCCGAAGAATTCAGAGGTCAGGTCGCAACACTTGCCATGTTCACAAATCAGCTGCGTGTCGGTGATATCGTTACAAATCATTTTATCCTGCACGATTCAACCTTAATTGATAATGCTAAATATGCAAACAAATATTCTGCCGTATCTCCTCTATTCGCTCCTTATCAAAGAACATACGAGGATGGCGGTATTTGGTCAAAATCTTATGCATCGTTTGAAAGATTAAATATGACACAAGGGTTAAGCGTTGGTAATAACACTTACGGAACTTTAGCAGGTGTTGATTTGCCCGCTGTTGACCTTAATGAAGATTGGAAATTTATCCCGTCAGGTTACGTAGGCTACACAGGTGCCAACCAATATTATGACGGAGTAAGAAGCTACCAAAATGGCGGTCAGCTCGGTGTTATGGGTACATTTATTAAAAATCAGGACTTCATAACAACTGTTACGGCATACGGCGGCGGTTATCTTAACGAAATGACTTACGAAGGCTTCAGAGATGAAACAGGTAACTGGTTCGCAGGCACTGCTGTTAAAACGGCATATAACTTACATCCCTTCAAAGATTTTGTTGTTCAGCCCAACTTGTTTATGTCATACAACGCTTTCGGAAAACAAAACTGGGGCAGTGAATACGGTGTAATAAGTATGAAATCGGGTATGATTAACGCCGCTAACATAGCTCCCGGCTTAAACTTAATCCTCTCTAAAGAAACTTGGAGTATATACGGTACTTTGCAATATATGTTCTTCATCAATGATAAAGTGGACGGCTATGCCGGAAATATTCATCTCCCGAACGTCAGAATGGAACACGGTGTTGTTCAGTACGGTATAGGGGCAACAAAAACATTTAAAGATAACTTCGCTTCTTATGCACAGCTTAATTTGTTTAATGCGGGAATTACCGGTATAGGTTTTCAACTCGGACTTCAATATCTGTTTGATTTGAAACTCCCTTGGAATAAAACAAAATCGGCTGACAAAAAAACACATAAAAAACTTATAGGCAAAGCATAATATCTGATTAATCACAAAACAAAGAAGCCGGCATTAAACCGGCTTCTTTTATATATGAAAACAGAGGATTTAATGCCTCTGTTTTTTCAATTCTAAATCATTTTCTTCACCCTTAATATCCTGAATTTGTTTTAGAACATTACGTTCACCCGGATGCAGCTTATTAGCCTTCTTTGCCCAGTCAGATGCCTCTTTTAACTCTTTCTCATCACCTGTCGTTATATACTGCAGTTCATTTATATACGATAAATAGAGTGCCGTAATGTAATTTTTATTATTTATTTTAAACGCAGATTTAAAATTACTTTCGGCAGACACAATATCATCATCCAAATAATCCGCATACCCTTTTTCCATTAGTTTTTTATCCGATGAAACAGGAACATATTTCGCATTTGAATTATTTTTCTGAGACTCTATAATAAACGTTTTTTTGTCAGATGACTTCTTTATATTCATAACATCCGAGTTATAAATATTATAGATACCCTCTTTTTTCAAAGCATCAATATTTAAAACGGCAGCCTCTTTGTTTATGGCATCAATCCTTTTATAAGTCTCCGGATGAGTTGACCTCCACTTTTCAAAACTCCCCAATCTGTCCATAAATTCCATCGCATTATTTGCATTATCAATATTATATCCCGCCCTCGCCATTAAAGTAAGCGCCTCTTTATCTGCCTCATATTCCTGTTCTTTTAACTTTTTATATAATGACTTCAATTTCAAATTAACGGCAGAAACACTTGTTAACTCTCCAAAACCCGCATAAGGAGAATATTTTATTTTCATTTCCGATGCCTTTGCCTCACTCTCCCAGTATCTTATACGGTCCCATGTTTTTGCCGATTTCTTTTGATGCTCCAATATAACATGAGATATTTCATGCGACAATATAAACGCAAGCGCATCTTCATCATTATATAAACTGTCATATAACGCACTATATACCTGTATTAAATTAACTGCGGTTGTGTATGCATTTACATTCTCCGCATCCGCTATCATGCCTATCCTCCAATTTTGATAGCCTAATTTATTCGCCCTTAGTATCTTCTCTGTTATTCTGTATATTTGATACTTTTCCTTCGGTAATTGTTTCTTTATTTCCGCATATATTTTATTATCGGCACTAATCTTTGTTTCGTACGCCTTTTTATTAGTATCCGTCTTGGATTCTATACTTATTAATTTGGGATCTTTCTTATCAAAATCAATATCCTCAGCATTTACATTCGCAGAAATAAACATAATAAGAAAGA
>CANRHJ010000167.1 GCA_947630355.1 Candidatus Gastranaerophilales bacterium
TATTTGGCAATATGTTTTTTCCTCATTTAACATTATAGCATTAAGTAAGACAAAGAAAAATTCACTTCCTTTTCCCTTATCACTTTCGAGCCAAATTTTACCGCCATGTGCATCAATAATTTGTTTTGAAAGATATAATCCCAAACCGGTACTGATAGAGCGTTTTTCTTGAGTACCCTGAGAAAATCGTTTGAATAATTTAGGAATATCTTGTTTATAAATTCCTTCACCGTTGTCTTTAACGGAAAATCTCAAATCTTCGCCTTCAATTTCAGCATTAATTTCAATAAGACCGCCATTTTGAGTATATTTTACGGCATTACCGAGCAAATTAACAATAACTCTGCGTAATTCGTTTTTATCAGCATAAACATTAGCCGTCTCAAGATTTTTAAGATGTTTTTCTATTGTTTGATTTTTACTTTGAGCAATAGGTAAAATTTGCTCGACACATTCATTAATTAAAGAAGTAAAATCAAAAGAAGTCTTAACCAATTTTAATTTGCCCGATTCATATTTATAAACTTCCAAAAGAGTATTAACAAGACCAAGCATATCTTCGTTACTTTTCTTCATTGTTTCAAGCAGCATTCTCTGTTTATCGGAAAGTTCACCTAATTTTCCGTTAAGGAAGAATTCCAAAGTTTGAATAGCCGCCAGTGAGGGAGTTCTCAAATCATGAGTCAAAGTTGCTATAAAATCTTCTCTTAACCGTTCCATTTCCTTTTGATATTTAACATTTCTGATAACAAGAACAAATTTATCAGAGTTTTCGGTAATTTTAGAAGGAATGAAAGCACAACTGACATCAACGGGTATTTTATTACCGTTAACCGCATTAACAATGGTAATATCACGCAGCAAATTTTCCTTTTGTGAAATTAGAATATCATTCCAATTAATACTATCAGAGATTAATAAATCCCGAATATTTTTAGAAAGAATTAAATTTTGAGAAAGACCGAAAAGTCCCTCACAAGCCGGATTAACATTATTTATCGTTCCGTTTGAATCAATAACGACAATTCCGTCCGCACAATTATTTATAACTGCACTCAGGTGTTCATTAATCCTGACAATATCATTTGTTTTTTGCCGTACGAGTTCTTCAAGCCGGTTAGAATATTTTTCCAATTGAGAATTTTTTTCTTCAAGGGAAGTAATCAAGTTAGAACGTTCATAAGCATTTTTGACATTGATAATAAGTTCGTCATTATCCCATGGTTTTTCAATATATTTATAAAGACCGACTTCATTAATAGCCTTAATGGCATTTTCTTTATCCGCATAACCTGTAAGTAAAATCATACTTGCATTGGGATATAATTTTTTAGCTTCCGAAAGAAACTGAATACCATTCATATTAGGCATCATAAAATCAGAAATTATAACATCACGTTTATTTGTTTTAAGGTAGTCCAAAGCAGATTGAGCGGTGTTAAAATATACTGCATCACAGAACCCTTCAATAGAAAATAATGTTTTTAGAGAAGAAGTTACAAGATTATCGTCATCCAGTACCAATAATTTAATTGAATTTTGCATTAAGCCACAATCTCCTTACTAAAATAATAATTTACAAAAAGAAAATAGACAACAAATTAACAATTATTAAGCTGTTAAAGTAAATCAGAAGAATCGATTTTCGCTTTTTTAGCCAATAAATCATTAATTGTGGATTGAATTAATTCAATTTCATTATTAATAGTAGAAATAAGGTCAGGAATATTAACCTGATTTTCTTTTTCAAGAACATTTCTGATATTTTCCTGAAGCATAAGACTTACTTTTCTTGCTTCAGGGAGCTGCATCTTAGAGCAATTAGCTTTTAATTTATCAATAACCGCCTGTTTTGATTTTAGCTGTTCACTAAGCGAATCACGTTGTTTTCTGGCGGAATCCAGTTTATAATTCAAGCTGCTGTTTTTCTGCCAGCAATTGTAATCCATAATAACTTGTGTGTTCTCAAGAGCTTCAAAAGTAGATTTAATTTCTTTTTGAGCGGCGGAATTAATAATATTTCTGACCTGACCTTGATTAGTAGAATGGTCTGAAATATATCTTTCCGCCATTTTATACTCCGAATACAAAGAATAAATATCTTTATCTTCCTGAGAATAATCTTTAATATCAAAACTTTCTTTGGGATATAAAGTAAGTTGATGTTCCAAATCTTCAATCTCCGCCAAACAGTTTTGCAATAAAGTTTCAAGCGCATTTTTTTCGTTTTGAGCAATATCTAAAGCTTTATAGGAATTAATTATTGCATCAACATCGTGTTTTTTAATCTCAAGCATTTGAGAAGTGGGAAATTTGGAGTCCAAGTCTTCAATTTCAATTTCAAGATGCATCCTTTGTTCTTCAAGTTTTTCAATTTGCTCGGATAAAGAAACTATTTGTTGTTTTAAATTATTGATTTTTTCTTCTTTTTGAAGTTTTTCTTCCAAAGATATTGTTTGCGGGTTATTTTTCTTACCGCGTTTCTTTTTAGGATTAATCTCACTTCTAAGTTCATTAATATTATTGCTATATAATTCTCTTTTTATTCTTAAAGAATCAATAGAATCACTTAAGGAGTTTATTTGTAATTTAAGTGAATTACGCTCAAGTATAGCAATAAATTCGGAATCTTGCTGCAAGGCAGCTAAATCATTTTTTAATTTTAATATTTCAGCTTGTTTTTCTTTAATACTGTTTTGACACTCTTCAACAGTAGCATCAATTGAATCCCCGCAATTTTTAATTCTAAAACCGATAGTAGAAAGCAAATTAAGAGTTTCAGTCCGCTGAGTAAATAATCTGTCTATGAATTTCAATAAATTACTTGCAGATAATCGCTGAGAAACTTCATTTTTAGAACTGTCCAAAATGTGAGATTGAGCAAATTTGAATTTTTCAGACGGCATATTAAATCTGATATCGGGGAACATAGTATAAAATTCATCAAAACCGGTACCCTGTTTCAAATCATGATTGCAGGTATAACAAGCCTCTACTAAATTAATATCAACATTATTATTTTGCTGATTTAAATTTTGAGGGGAGACATGATCAATAGTTCTTAACAGCGGCCTCAAATTTTTAACGAGCAATTCTGTAGCTTTTTCCCTATCCAGGTGATAAATTTCGGCAAAAATAGCCTCTCCCTTCATATAAGATTTTTTAGAGGCAATTTCAAGAAAATTATTAAAAAAGTCAATATATTCTTTATTTGCGGCAGCTTTAGCGGAAGCGATTTCCTGAGAATGTTTAGCGCCGTCAAATTTTTCCAAAACGCTTCTTACTTGTCCTTCAAGCCTTGCAGCTTTATTATTTAATATTACTTTAGCTATACCGTCAATTTGAGTTTCATTATATACCTTACACCCGCAATAAGCACAGTGAGAAGTAGGATTAGCAACACTATCCGAGTTATAATCCTTACCTTTAAAGCTGACTACATCACAATTTAAAGTAAAAAGGTTACTTGAGCATGTCGGTTTAAATAAGCTTGTATTTACTCTCTGCCCTTTAAATAAAGAGGAATTACATATATTACCAATATTTGCTATTTTCACAATAAACTTTCTCTAATACTATACTGGGATTAAAAAACGAATAAGATATTTTTTGTCACTAATTTAAAAAAATTTACACAAAAAAGAAGCCGAACATTTTGTTCGACTTCTTAATTATGTATAATAAAATTATTAACCGATAATTTTATCAACAACGCCGGCACCAACAGTACGTCCGCCTTCTCTGATAGCGAATCTCATACCTTGTTCAATAGCAACCGGAGAGATAAGTTCAACGTCCATAACAACGTTATCACCCGGCATAACCATTTCACCGTCGAATTTGATTGAACCGGTAACGTCAGTAGTTCTGATATAGAACTGAGGTCTGTAACCCGGGAA
>CANRHJ010000168.1 GCA_947630355.1 Candidatus Gastranaerophilales bacterium
ATATTCCGCAAAACGCGCCGCCTTCTGCGCTAAACCGATATTAAAAGAACACGCAAATATAATTATAGAAAATAAAGATTTATCGGAAATATTAAATTACATTTAGTACAGCTTTAAAACCATGACAATGCATTAAAATGCAAATCATCACGCATCTAACCTACGAATTTGCTATATTCAGAACATTGTATAACATAATTCAGGTTGAAAAAAGAATAAAACACGAGCCTAAAATCATTATGATACAGCCTGCAACTTTTCTGAGCAAATTTTTTTCGTTGAAATATTTTACCCCCAAAAAAACCGTTACCAAAGACGATATTTGAAATAAGGCTAATGCATACCCGACATTCATAAACTTAAACACATAATTTGTTGAATATTGCATTAATCCCATACACAAAGCCGTTAATATACAAAATATTAAACTTTTATCCGAATCTAACTTAATTTTTTTCCCGAATATTAACAGGAAAATTAAAGCCCAGAAAAATCCAGAAAAGCACCATAATATAAAACATGTCTGTACATCTGACAATAATATTATTTTTTTCAATATAGCAGCTTCAATTCCGGTTAAAATAAGAGCTGAAAATCTTAATTGTATATCCTTTCTTTTTAATAATCCAAATGAAAAGCCTTCCGCAAGCGACTCAAATATATATTTGCTTCCGAATATTATCATAACCATTCCGATTAGCCCATACAATGACGGAATTTCTTTTAACAATATTATCGAAAAAACAAGACCAACTATACATTTATATGAATTAATCGGACCTATAACGGATAACTCTCCCAAATTAACTGATTTTATTATACATAAAGTGCCGGCAGAACATAAAAAACCTGCCGTTATTACATTAATCCAATAATTATACGAATAACCGGCACTTAGAATTTTAGGCAGCGCGGGCAAACAAATTAAGGATAATATCATATAACCCCATAAATTTACCGTTAGCGATGAATTCCTCTGCGCTAATTTCTTCTGCATAAAATTAGACATCGAATTTGACAAAATTCTTAATATTATAAATAATAGTAATTTATTCATACTTCTTATTCCTATACTAATTTCTCACAAAATATTCTTTTTTAAAATTAATAAAATTTGTAAAGTTTATTTGTAAATTATTGAATATTCAATTATTAAGTGGTATATTATTATAAAAAGTGAGGCTGATATATGAAAAATATTACTGAAAAATTTGGACCATTAGCAAATTTTGAATTTGATAAATTGTTTTTTTCTCAATTATTTTCGCATTTTTCCGATGCAATCCTGCAATTTATATTAATATCAATATTGATGGAGAAATTAAGTTCTGCAGGTAATGCAATAGCGTTCACATTTTTTGTATTTTTATTACCGCAATTTATATTCAGTCCGTTTACGGGTGCAATATGTGATAAATTTTCAAGGAAATTAATTTTATCTTTCAGTGCCATATACAGATGTATAATTTTGAGTATATTTATAAGTATTTATGCGATATCAGACGAACTGCCGCTTGCTCTCGTATATGCAAGCGCATTTATGCTCGGCTGCGGGAGCGCATTTTTCTATCCGGCGAAAATGTCAATACTGCCGAATATAGTAAAAGGTTCGCAGCTAAAATTTGCGAACTCGCTTAATTCTTCCGTCGGAGCTATTGCAATTCTGTTCGGAGCCTTCATCGCTGATTTCTTTATTAAATCATACGGCAGTGTTAATTCTCTTAAAATTATCGCGGGATTTTATTTAATTTCTTCTTTATTGTCCGGAGCTATTCACGTTTGTTTAAAAAACAAACCCAATAAAATTTCACAGAAAATTACGGAAGATATAAAAATTGCTTTAAGCTATATTAAATCTCATAAAAAAGCATTATACTTAGTAGTTTTATCTGTTTGTATACAATTTATTGTTGCGGCTTTTTCAAACAATTTAAATACTCTGATTACCGACTATTATAAACTTCAATTCAGTGATTTGACATATTTAAGAACAATACTTGGTGCAGGCATAATTATAGGTATATTTATAACTATTTATTTATCGAGAATTTTAAAATTACTTCATTTATTTGCATTCGGATTTATTATACTTTGTATTGCACTATTTACAGCGAATTTCTGCAATTCCGTTTCCATAGCTTGGAAATGGCTTATCCCGATAGGTATTGCGGATGCGATGGTTGTTGTTATGCTTGATACCATTTTACAAAAAGTAACCCCCGATAAGGTAAGAGGAAAAATTTTCGGGTTAAATTTAACATTGAATACTCTGAGCTTTTTAACGGGAACGGCTGCAGTTATTTTTGCTTCAGACTATATACAGCCGCTAAGTACTTTTAAAGTTATTGCAGGAATTTCTTTTATACTTGCTTTAAGTATTCTTCTTTTTGATAAATCATTCAGATATTTCCTTTTGAAAAGTACGCTCGGACAATTATTTATATTATTGTTCAGATATAAAGTAGAAGGTATTGAAAACTTACCCAAAAAAGGCAAAGTAATTTTAGCCGGAAACCACACCGGACATTTAGATCCTTTTATAATACAGATGGCAACAAAACGAAACCTATGGTTCGTAACCGGACCTGCCGCTTTTTCAACACCGGTTATTAAATATTTCTTAAAATATTTTAACGTAATCCCGCTCAAATTCGGCGACGGCAGCACGGCTATTAATTCTGCCGTAACGCTGTTAAATAAGGGGGAAGCAGTCGTAATATTTCCGGAAGGGAAATTTACTCCCGACGGCAAATTATGTAAATTTCATCGCGGCGTGGGAATTATGGCAAAAAAGGCCAATTGTCCGATTGTTCCGTTTTCCATAAAAGGCGGCTTTGAAACTTGGAACAAACAGAACAAATTACCCGGTTTTTTTAATACTATTATCATTCAATTCGGGCAGAGCGTAACCGACTTATCCGCTAACGAGAAGGAAATAGCTCATGAGCTTCAATTAAGAGTGAATTTTATGAAAAAGTCACTTGAACGCCGCGCTTTTTATCAAATATCAAAAGAAATGCACAGTAACTTTCTGGATTTGATGAGAGAAAAAAGTGATATTTATGCTCCCGTTAATGCTCTTTCAATGAAGACGGATAATGGTTATAACAATCTTACCTACATTGAATTATCACGATATTCAAAGAAATTTGCCAATTATCTTATTGAAACGGTTAAAATAAATCCTTCAGACAGGATTGCAATATTGTCAGAAGCAAGGCCCGAGTTTGCCGTCGGTATTTTTGCTTCAATACAGACGGGTGCAATTTCCGTCCCGCTTGATGTTAAACTTACCGTTAATGAATTATACAATATTTTGTCGGATTGTAATCCCAGAATTTTGCTTTGTTCCGAGCATTATCTTAACACTGCGGAAGAAATTAAGAACAAGGTTAAATCAATTGAGAGGATATTCGTCTTGGATAAAGATTTTAAAGGCGAACACACGAATGTATTTAACGTTGATGCTGATACGGATAAAGATATAGGCATCCCGCGTCCCCTAGATGATACTGCACTTATAGTTTACACATCCGGCACTACGGGAAACCCAAAAGGCGTAATGATTAGCTTTGGCAATATTTATTCTCAATTTAAAGATTTTGAAAAAATCTTCAAGCTTTCCTCAAAAAATTCTTTATTGTCAATACTACCCATAAACCACCTTTTAGAGCTGACTGACGGATTTTTCACAATGCTTTATATGGGTGCTCAAATTACATATATAAAGAATTTAACACCTAAAGAAATAACTCAAACAATGAAAGAAAAAGGAATAACAAATATGATAGTTGTTCCGCTCGTAGCTAAATTACTTAAAAACAGCATTGAAAAACAAATAAAAGCACAAGG
>CANRHJ010000169.1 GCA_947630355.1 Candidatus Gastranaerophilales bacterium
CATAGGAAGCGTAAGGCTGTCATCTCCCGAATATATTATAAAGTCTTTCGGACACATTGATTTTATATCACTTATTAAATCTAAATCAGAATTACTTTGTTTTACCGCAACAATATTTTTATAATCGGCAGCTAAGTTCGCTATCGTTAAAGGCTGCATATTTATGCCTGTTCTGCCGGGTATATTGTATAATATTACAGGTAAGTCAATTGATTTTGCTATTTGCGAAAAATGTTCATATATTCCTTTCTGGGAAGGCTTATTATAATACGGCACCACGCTTAAAACTGCATCAGCACCTAATTCTTCCGCCTTTTTTGACGATTCAACCGCTGTTTGTGTTGAGTTTGAGCCTGCACCCATTATTACCTTTACTCTGTTCGATGCCGTTCTTTTTACGAAACGGAAAAGTTCGTATTCTTCATGATGAGATAACGTCGGAGTTTCCCCTGTTGTACCGGCTACCAATATTGCATCCGTACCGGTTTCTACTAAATGATTGACCAATTTTTCAAGTGCATTATAATCTATTGATAAATCCTCTTTAAAAGGTGTTATCATAGCCGTTATAAGTTCTCCCGCATTATATCTCATTTAATTCTCCTTAAAAAACCTGCATTTCAATAACTTTTTCCGCTATCCTAACCGTGTTTAATGCAGCTCCTATTCTAAGATTATCTGCTACACACCAAAAAGATATCGCATTTTCAAAAGCTATGTCTTTTCTTATTCTTCCGACATAAACGGGGTTTGTTCCTGCAGCTTCCACAGCCGTCGGATACTCGTACCCGTCAGGGTTATCAACGACCTTAACACCCCATGCATTCTGTAATATTTCCCGTGCTTTATCCGCTGTTATTTCCTTTTCAAATTCCACACTTACCGCTTCCGAATGACCTATAAACACCGGCACTCTGACTGCCGTACAGGATATCGGCGTGTTAGGATTCAGATGAAGTATTTTTCTTGTTTCATTTGTTACCTTCATTTCCTCTTTTGTATAACCGTTATCGCAAAATACATCTATCTGCGGAATACAGTTGTAAGCTATCGGTTTTTTAAATACCTTGTTTTCAAAAGACTTATTTTCGTTTACCGCAACAGTATTATCTTTCAATTCATTTATTGCGGCAAGACCTGCTCCCGATACGGATTGATAAGTACTTACCACCATGCGTTTTATTACTGCATAATCATGTAACGGCTTTAACACCAGCATTAACTGTGATGTGGAACAATTAGGATTTGCTATTATTCCCTTATGCGTTCTTATGTCTTCATCGTTAACTCCGGCTATTACAAGAGGAACATCTTTTTCCATCCTGAATGCGCTTGAATTATCAATATAAACGGCACCTCTTTTTACAGCCTCTTTTGCCAATGTAAGACTCGTAGTTGAACCTGCCGATGCCAGCACTATATTTATACCGTCAAATGCTTCGGGAACCGCCTCAATTACGGTGTATTCCTTTCCTTTAAACTCTATGCTCTTTCCCGCACTCTTCTTACTGGCTAAAAATTTTATATCCGCATATTCAACTTTATTCTCTTCCAATATTTTTAATATATTTCGGCCCACTACACCTGTTGCGCCCAATACTCCGATTACCGGCTTTCTCATATTCCTTGCTCCTCTATATTAATTATCCGACAATTTATTTATTATTACAACTTCTTAACGTTTATTAAAATTGTTTTCTGTTACAATTTATTAATTTTTTCGTAAATTTCCTTTATATTTTTTTACACTACTTTACTATATGAATAAAAAGTTGTATAATAAACTTGTTATTAATGTTTCGGCTAGTGTAAATATTGCAAGTTCTTAAATCTTACATTTAAACTTGCATTTTTTTTGTCAAATTTTATTATGGATATGCTCTCCGTTTGTGAATTCTTTTAGATTGCTTAAGGTCATATTTAAAATTCTGTTAACCGCTTCTTTTGTATCATAAGCAATGTGAGGTGTTGCTATTACATTTTTCAGGTTTAATAAATTAATGTTTCGGCTAGTGTAAATATTGCAAGTTCTTAAATCTTACATTTAAACTTGCATTTTTTTTGTTTAAATACAATTTTGTATTTCACCGCCTTGTTCATATTGAATTAAATTATTTATTGTCATACTCAGTATTCTGCTTACAGCCTCTCTCGTATCATAAGCTATATGCGGTGTCGCTATTACATTTCTTAAATTTAACAATTTATTGTTTATAAGCGAAGTCCTTAAATTCTTTAGGTTTATGTTCTCGCCCGGACGTTTATTTTGTATTGTTTCCTCAAATTCCAATACATCTAAGGCCGCACCTTTAATTTTACCGTCTAATAATGCTTCATACAGCGCCTCCGTATCTATAAGTTCACCTCTTGCCGTATTTACTATCACCGCATTTTCTTTCATTAAAGCAATCTTATCCTTGTCTATTATATGATACGTTCCCGTCGTTAAAGGAGCATGCAGCATTATTATATCCGATAACTTACACAAAGTGTCTATATCCGTATACTTTATGTTATATTCCGACTTTAAATCTTCATTTTCTTTTATATCCGAACATATTACATTCATTGAAAACCCTTTTGCTATTTTTACCGATTTCGCACCGATTGAACCGGTCCCTATTATTCCTATTGTTTTATCAAATAATTCCATGCCGAAAGTCTCCGGATACATGTCACCTTGCTTTAATTCGGTTTCACCGTAACATATCCTCCTTACCAAATTCAATAAAAGTCCGTATGAATACTCTGCTACCGTATAATCACCATAATGCGGAGTATTTGCAACTATTATTCCCTCCGCAGCGCAATATTGTGTGTCTATATGACTATACCCAACCGAACGGGTTAATATTAATTTCAGTTTTTTGAACTTCCTTAATGTATCAAAACTTAGTCTTGAACCCGTAAATACGGATATTATTTCGCTGTTTTCTTCCATATAATTCAGTTCTGTCTCGGGCAAAAGTTCCTCTTCCTTAAATTCCATATTGTATTCATTGTATAGATTTTTCTCAAAATATTCCCGTTCATATTGTTTTATTTCATAAAAAATTATGTTTTTCATTATTTTCTCCGATTTTAATCAGATTACCAAAGAAAAACAAAATTGAAATCAGCCTGTTTGATATAATTAAAACAGCACGTTTATTCTGCGGCTTACACCAAGTTATGGACGGGGAGGTTTATGTCTTTAATAAATTTCTCGCAAAAGCCTCCGAGTCTTCATTTATTTCTCCCGCAGCCAACAATGCTATTGCTTTTACTCTATTCTCATCTTTTAAATTATAAACTCTTACTTTTGTTATGTCTGTTTGCTCTTTTTTAACGTAGAAATGGCTGTCAGCCTTTGCTGCTATTATAGGTTGATGAGTTATTAATATTATTTGATGATATTTGGCAAGTTCACTTATCTCATCCGCCACTGCTTGAGATGCTTTCCCCGATATACCCGTATCTATTTCATCAAAAATTACCGTATTTGTTTTATCTGCCTGAGCAAAAACGGATTTTATCGCAAGCATTACCCTTGATATTTCTCCGCCGGAAGCTGTTTTCGCTAACGGTTTTAAGCCTTCGGATACATTTGTCGTTATTAAAAATTCCACTCTGTCTTTACCGTTCTCACCCATTTCTGACGGTTTTATCTCAATTTCAAATCTTGATTTGGGAAGTTCCAGTCTTTCCAGCTTCTTTGTTACTGCTTCGGATAAAACTGATGCAAGCTCTTTTCTTGTACTGCTTATTATGTCTGCC
>CANRHJ010000170.1 GCA_947630355.1 Candidatus Gastranaerophilales bacterium
AGTGAGCAGAGGCTGTAGTGACGGAAGCATTCAAATTGTTAATTAAATGTTAAAAAAATCAATATTTATGAAAAAAAGATTTATAACGTAAGTGTTGGAAGTAAAAACAAATTTGAAAGGAGCAAATTATGAAATTTTTAGTAAGAAAAACACCGGATAATTTCATCAGAACAGTAAATGACGAAATCAGCTCTTTATTAAACAGACATTTTGATACGTATTTCCCGCAAAATATGTACTTTGAAGATACGGAAAAACTTTCAATGCCTATAGAAGTTGCAGATAAGGGCAAGGATTTTGAAATTAAAGCCGAACTTCCGGGTATTAAAAAGGAAGATTTAGATATTGATATTGAAAAAGATTATTTGAATATCAAAGCTAAAAAGATTGATGAAACAAGTGAAGAAGATAAGAACTATAAGCATTCGGAATTCAGCTACGGGGAGTTTTCAAGATATATTCAGCTTCCTGAAGATATTGATGTTGATAAAACCGAAGCTAAACTTGAACACGGTGTTTTAACAATTAATGCACCAAAAATACACAAAGAAAAAGAGCAAACGAGGAAATTACAAGTTAAATAACAGATTAAAGAAGCAATCATAATAAGAAGTGATTGCTTCTTTTTTTAGGCTTAAGGCAGATTTTTCAAACAATCGGGATTTACTTCATCACACATAAAAAACCCGCACTTCCTTTTTGCGTAATTTTTAACATAGCTGCAAATAACCGGTAATTTTGCAAGTTCTTTTTTATAAAGTTTCTTTTTTCTTATGTTCTAAATACATGTTTTCTATTATTTGTTTAATTTTGTGTGTAAAGCTAAGAGTTGAGGAATTATCATAATATTCTTCATCCGCGATATAAATATCAGAGATGAAAGGGACTATAAAAGAATCTAATTTAGGCAATATTTTATCGGGTCCGTTTATAAAGACAGGGATTACCGGCACATCAGGGTTCATTTTTGCTATATGAGCGACCCCTGTTTTAAATTCCAGAATGGTATTATCCTCCCCACGTGTTCCTTCGGGATATATTATTATCGAGTGATTATTTTTTAAAGCTTCATTTATATCACGGAAAATATTTTCTTTAGATTGTCTGGTTACAATTCTTTCAATCGGGATAATACCAACAAGTGTTTTAAAAATATATTCTCTAAACTTAGTATTACAGAAGTAGTCTTTTGCGGCAACAGGATGAATTTTCAATATTTGTGATATCGGGAACAAACTCATGAGAATTAATGTATCAATATGACTGTTGTGATTTGCCGCTATAATAAAAGGTTTATCTTTGGGAATTTTTTCCAGACCTCTGACATTTATCCCCAATACCCAAAATATAAACGGTTTAACTATAAATAAGAAAAATAAAAATTTTATAACATCTTCTTTTGTAAGATTGGACATATTAATTTAATATTCCTATATTAAAGTCATAAGCGATAAAATGGAAGAATAAAGGCACCGTGAAAATCATACTGTCCAGTCTGTCCAAGATACCGCCGTGACCAGGAAGTAATGCACCAGTATCTTTAACTCCCATATCTCTTTTAATGGCAGACATTGTAATATCGCCGAAAAATCCTGCTATAGCTATACAAAATCCGATTATAGCAGATTGCAAGATACTTAAAGGAGTTAAAATTTGATATAAACAAACGGATAATATTCCTGTTGAAAAGACACCGCCCCAGAAGCCTTCCCAAGTTTTATTCGGGCTTACCTTCGGAGTTATTTTATGTTTACCGAATATTTTGCCGAACAAATACTGCATAAAATCATTGAAAATCGTTAATAATAAAATAAACACCAATAATCCGACAGAGCCGCCCGCAGGATTGATTTCATTTGGTA
The DNA here is from genome assembly GCA_947630355.1 of Candidatus Gastranaerophilales bacterium. GTDB lineage: Bacteria > Cyanobacteriota > Vampirovibrionia > Gastranaerophilales > Gastranaerophilaceae > Avigastranaerophilus. The sequence goes on from CANRHJ010000170.1 coordinate 1,863, forward strand.
TGGAAAGGTATGCGGCAAAATATCCTATTGAATATACACATGTCATTAATCCCCAATGAATAGTGGCACAAGACTTCAAAAAACCTTCCGTCTCTTCCGTTACAACCATTCTTAACGGAATTAATATAAATAAATACAACGGAATAAACAAATAAAACATTACAATCCACCCTGTATAAAGAAAATAGAATTGGATTGGTATTGATAAATATGCCCATAACAGTACTCTTCTGTCACAACGCCTTGTAGGTATCATTGAGAAAAATTCTTTTAAAGCAAGATAGCTTATTAACATTATAAAAAATACGGCTGCTGCTTTATTAAACATAAATGCGGCAGTAAATAGAATTACAATTATCCAAAAAGATTTCATTCTTGTTATAAAATTTGATGCATCCTTTTTGAGAAATTTTAATACATAGGCTCCTGCAGTTATAATTATCAGTGAAATATAAAGGATTATAACACACATTTTTAAATTATCAGTTAAATAAATACTTCCCATACTATTCCTTTTTAAGAGTTAAACTTTTTTTACGAGTAAAACAGGGTAATGACCTTTATCGTCACAGCGTGTAACTATCGTAGCAAACCCCAGTTCTTTTAATACGGAATTAATAATATCCATGCTCCAAGTAACCATTTTTAATTGATGGTTATTAAAGTCTTTAAATATTTTATTAGTCAGACTTAAAGCAACATGTCCGGCTTGAATGGAAAATACGAAATATCCGTTAAGAGGAAGCGAATTATATATTAATCTCATAGATTTTTTAATAATTTCGATATCATCAAACCAATCATAGAAGCCTGAAGCTACCATAATATCAGGTTTTTTATCAAAGTTGAAATCAGCTTCTTCCAAAGCATTCGCAGTTCTATATTCAATATTTAATCCTCTTTTAGCAGCCGTTTCTTTTGCTTCCAAGAGCCATCTCAAATCTAAATCTCTTAATTCAGCACTAACAGGTTTTCCTTTATATTCATCCAGCACATCCAAAATATATCTTGCCGGCCCCGAAGCTATATCACAAATTCTGGCTTCATTTTTCTCCTGCAGGACATAATTTACGGCATCTTTTAAATTTAATGTTAAATTATTTTTTCTTGTTCTTACATCTTGCCAGCCCGGATGATTTAAATAGATGCTATCTATTAATTTGCCTATAAGAAACTTACCGTCAGGTTCATTTTTATAAATATAGTCAAGCATTTTACCCGAAGTAAACCCTTCTTTTGAAGCGAGTTTAATACCGCTGCTCAATTGACCGAATGTATCCACAACAAGCTTTAAAGCTCCTATTTGGAGATTTTCAAGAAAATTACTCATTATTTTATCCTTTCGTATAATTTTGCCGCAAATAAATATGCATCAAGTAAATCATTTTCATCGGGGTGATTTTTATATGTTTTTGCAATTGAATGATACCCTTTTAAATTAACAGTGTCTAAAGGCTGTTTTTTCAATTTTTCGGTGAAGTATTTTATGCATTTTTTATTTGAGAATATTCGTTTAACAGGTAAACCAGAAGTCATTAACAGCGCGTATTCTTTGATATTATGATTTTCCTCAAGGAAATTAATCATATTAAGAGGCATTATCTTTCTTCCCAAATGAGGAACCGCAAGAATAACCAAATCATAACAGGACAAATCTTTTTGTTGTAATTCTTTAACATTAACGGCCGGACACGAAAGTGCATCAGCAGCACTAATGGCGGCTTTTTCCGTATTTCCGGTCATAGTATCATAGATGACAATAACGTTTTTTTCAATATTTCTGTATTTTATCCAATCAAGTTTTCTGCACTCCCTTAACTGAGCCATAAGTCTGTTAAATACGGTCAATTGCCCCAAGATGAC